>NZ_CALUWO010000001.1:300000-557394 GCF_944324505.1 uncultured Desulfovibrio sp. | reverse complement strand
ATGTGGGAAAGTAGGCCGCTGCCAAAGATTGTTCCAGAACCCCTCGCTGCGTTGCGCGCGAGGGGTTCTTTGTTTTTATGCGGCCTCCTCTGGCCGCTTTTTTTGTCTGTGGCGCCTGCTGCCGCCTGCTCCAGGCAGAGGGCCTGCGCTGGTGCATCTGCCGGAAGGCTGTCCCGGTCCGGCAGGGAAGGGGGAATGGCACGGTCCGTCGGGACAGGGCGGCACGCTTGCTGCCGGCAAGCTGGCAGCGGGGACAATGCGGCGTCGGCTACGCATGCAATGCTGATCGTCGCGGCAGCCACAAAGGCAGGGGCTGTGCAACGCAGCTGGCTGGGCAGGAAATCGGCAGGTGGGACTGTGCAGCGTAGCAGGCCAGACTGGGAACGAGCCGCCGTGTTCTGATACGGGACCGGGCGGCAGCGAGCAGGGCGGACCATCACTGCGCGGCGTCAGGGACGGCAGGCTTTTGACTATGGACCGGACAGCAGCCGGGGAAGTGTTCCGCGTCTGCCACGGACCGCGGCAGACGGAGAAATGGCCCCTTCATGGCCGGTGGCGGGCAGGCTGCGCCCTTGGGGCAGCATGCGGGCCTTTGTACAGCGGAACGCGCCCTCGTCATGGCCAGGTGACCCGTGCCCAAAGGCGGGGTGTGGCGGCTGGTCGCACTGGCTGTCCAGCCGCGTGCCGCTAGTGCATCGGTCGCTGCAAAGGCTGGGAAGGGCGGACTGTTTGGCGGGCGCAGCCTGTTGGTGGAGTGGCACGGCTGCATGATGTCGTGGTGACAGAAAGCTGTCGTAAAACAGCGTCGTCCTGCCTTGTCACAGGGCGCCCCTATTTGCACGGCAGGCGCGACGGAGCCTTTCTGCCTGGGGGCGGGCAGGCCGGACGGCCTCTCCCTCATGGGCATGCGGGCCAGGGGGGCGGTGTGCTGCCGGACCGTGTTGACGAATACGGCATGCGCCTTTTCGACAGACCGTGCTGCGGAAAGCGGCCTCCCGGGTGGCCGGCTGGCCGTCTGACCGCCGCAGGAGCAGATGGGAGCCGCGTTCAGCTCAGGGCGGTGAGGTCGTAGGTGCTGTGCTCCACCACATCGGCCTCTATCAGCGCACCGGGATGCACGCCGGGGCCGCTGATATAGGTGATGCCGTCCACCTCGGGGGCCTGAAACCAGACCCTTCCCGTATGCAGCCCCGGCCATTCCTCGTGCGGCGCGTCCACCAGAACGGGCAGACGCCGGCCTTCTTCTTCCGCCAGCAGGCTTTCGCTGATGTCGGCCTGAATTTCCATGAGGGCGGCACGGCGCTCTTCCTTGATGTGGTCAGGAACCTGATCGGGCATGCCGGCAGCCGGCGTGCCGTCCTCGGCCTGATAGGCAAAGACGCCCATGTTGCGAAAGCGGGCTTCTTCCACAAAGCGGCAAAGCGCCGTGAAATGGGCGTCGGTTTCGCCGGGATAGCCCACAATGAAGGTGGTGCGCAGCGCGGCCTGGGGCAGCTCTTCCCGCACCAGATCAAGAATGTGGTGCGGATCGCGGGCAAAGGGGCGGCCCATGCGCGCCAGCACGTCCGGGTGGGCATGTTGCAGGGGAATATCCAGATACGGCAGCAGGGGCGCGCCTGTTTGGCGGATATAGCGCAGCAGGTCGCGCGTGATGCCCGTGGGATAGAGATAGAGCAGCCGCAGCCAGGCCAGGCCGTCAAGCGGCAGCAGCTGGTCGATGAGGGAACGCAGGTCCTGCGCGGGCATGAGGTCAGTGCCCCAGGACGTGGTGTCCTGCGCCACCAGCACCAGTTCGCGCACGCCCCGGGCCAGCAGGTCTGCGGCTTCCTGGCGCAGTTCCCCGGCCGGTGTGGAGTGCAGCCCGCCGCGGATGGACGGGATGGTGCAGAAGGCGCAGCGGTGGCGGCAGCCTTCGCCGATTTTGAGCCAGGCATAGGATGGCCCGGTGGACAGCAGGCGCCCGCGGCAGGGGCTGCCTTCCTGCAGGGCCAGGGCCTCGCGCAGCATGGCCGGCCATTCTTCCAGCCTGCTGGTGGGCAGCCAGAGGTCCACCTCCGGCAGTTCTGCGGCCAGGTCGGCAACGCCGTAGCGCCCCACCATGCAGCCGCCCACGGCCAGCAGGGGCCGCCGTTTGAGCGGCGCCAGTCGCGCAATGGCATCAAGAACGCTGCGGATGGATTCACGCACGGCAGGTTCGATGAAGCCGCAGGTATTGATGAAGACCAGGCGCGCCCGCCCCATGTGCGGTACGCAGGTAACGGGCAGCCCCAGTGACCCCAGCGTGTGCTCGGTATCCACACGATTCTTGGGGCAGCCGAGGCTGAGGGACCAGACGGGCAGGGCGGAAGGGTGCTTTTTCATGACCGCATGGTAGCCTCGTACGGGCCGTTTGTCATCCTGTGCCCGTGCTTCAGGCCCGCCGTACCAGGCGCAGGCTGGAGGGCAGAATACAGAGGAGTTTGTCCGGGCAGATATGCGTGGGATCGGTCACAAAGCCCTGGGCCGGAATGTGCAGGATGGCCTCGCGTTCATGGCTGCAATCAAAGAGATGCAGACCGTCCTGATCCAGGCGGTCCACCACGGTCCAGTGCCGGATCACCGGAGGCGTCTGGGGAGTCAGATGGCGCAGAAAGCGCAGGATGACGGCCCGCCCTTCGCCGGCAGCCAGCCAGTCCCGGCAGGTATGCAGCAGCGTCCGGGCATCGGGGTAGGGTTGTTGGGCAAAGGGGGTCAGCACTTCCAGGGGATGTCGGGCCTGCTGGGTGGCAAGCAGACGGTCCACCAGCCGGCTGTAGTCCGTTTCCTGCATGAGCACGGCCCGGAGGGCCTCCGGGTCCCTGGCCAGTGCGGTCAGCGTGTCGTTGAGAATCTGCCGGGCCTGCAAGGTGCGCAGGCCGTGGGTCAGCCGCAGGGCATTGAGCACGGCATAGATGGCGCAGAAGGTATCCAGCGTTCCCTGATAGAAGGGTTTGAGCATAGTGACTCCCGTCTTCTTATGCCCGCAGCCGGCAAAGGGGTCAACTGCGGGCAAGGGGGCCGTGCGGGCTTTACAAGTTTGCCGCAGCCATGTATAAGGAAGACCCCATAAACAATATCACAAAAACTTGATATGCAGATATTAACCAATCCCCAGGAACTGACGGCCCAGTGCCGCCAATGGCATAAGGACGGCGAGACCATCGCCCTGGTGCCCACCATGGGCTACTATCATGCCGGTCACGAATCGCTCATGGAGCGTGGCCGTCAGCTGGGCAGCAAGCTGGTGGTGAGCCTGTTTGTCAATCCGACGCAGTTTGGTCCCAATGAGGACCTGGATGCCTATCCGCGCGATCATGAGCGTGATGCGGCCATTGCCCGCAGCCATGGCGCGGACCTTCTGTTCATGCCCGAAGCGGGCAGCATGTACGCCAAAGATCACGCCACGTGGGTGGAAGTGCCCGACATGGCGCGTGGCCTGTGCGGCGCCAGCCGTCCCATTCATTTCCGGGGCGTGTGCACCGTGGTCATGAAGCTGTTCCAGCTGACGCAGGCCGATGTGGCGGTTTTTGGCCAGAAGGACTGGCAGCAGCAGGCCATCATCCGGCGCATGGTGCGTGACCTCAATGTGCCCGTGCGCATTGAAACCCAGCCCATCGTGCGCGAGGCGGACGGTCTGGCCCTGTCCTCGCGCAATGTCTACATGACGGCGGAAGAGCGGGCACAGGCACCGCAGCTGCACAAGGGCCTGGAACTGGCCCGCGCGCTGGCCCGTCAGGGAGAACGCAATGCCGGCATTCTGCGTGATGCCGTGCTGCGCTACTGGGCCGAAAATCTGCCCCTGGGCCGTCTGGACTACCTGAGCGTGGTGGATGCCGAATCCCTGGAGCCGCTGGATACGCTCAACGGGCGCAGCCTCATGGCCTGTGCCGTGCGCATGGGCAAGGCCCGCCTCATCGACAACATTCTTCTGGAAGACTAATTCCCCTCGCAAGGAGACCCCACTATGCAGACCAAGGGCAAGTATTTCTTTACGTCCGAATCCGTGACCGAGGGCCATCCCGACAAGGTGGCTGACCAGATTTCCGATGCCGTTCTGGATACCCTGCTGGCGCAGGACCCCGACGCGCACGTGGCCTGCGAAACGCTGGTGACCACCGGCATGGCCGTTATCGCCGGCGAGATTTCCACCACGGGCTATGCCGACCTGCCCCACGTGGTGCGCGAGACCATCCGCAAGATCGGCTATACCAGCTCCGACATGGGCTTTGATGCCGATACCTGCGCCGTCATTTCCTCCATTGACCATCAGTCCCCCGACATCGCCCAGGGCGTGACGCGCACGGCCCCTGAGGATCAGGGCGCCGGCGACCAGGGCATGATGTTCGGCTTTGCCTGCTCCGAAACGCCCACGCTCATGCCTGCGCCCATCTTCTGGGCGCATCAGCTGTCGCAGCAGCTGACGCGGGTGCGCAAGGACGGCACCGTGCCCTTCTTCCGTCCTGACGGCAAGACGCAGGTGTCCTTTGAATATCAGGACGGCAAGCCCGTGCGCATCAACAATGTGGTGGTCTCCACCCAGCACGCGGCCAGCGCCACGCAGGACGAGATCATTGCCGCGGTGAAGCAGCACGTCATCCGCCCGGTGCTGGAACCCTCCGGCTACTTTGATGAAAAGGACTGCGAAATCTTCATCAATACCACGGGGCGTTTTGTGGTGGGCGGTCCCATGGGTGACTGCGGCCTGACCGGCCGCAAGATCATTCAGGATACCTATGGCGGCAGCGGCCATCATGGCGGCGGCGCCTTTTCCGGCAAGGATGCCTCCAAGGTGGACCGCTCCGGCGCCTACATGGCCCGGTATATTGCCAAGAATGTGGTGGCCGCCGGTCTGGCGCCGGTCTGCGAAGTGCAGATTGCCTACTGCATCGGTGTGGCGGACCCGGTGAGCGTGCTGGTGTCCTCCCAGGGCAGCAGCGAGGTGCCGGATGAAGTGCTGACCAAGGCCGTGCGCGAGGTCTTTGACATGCGCCCCTACTTCATTACCAAGCGCCTGGAGCTCAAGCGCCCCATCTTCTCCAAGACCTCCTGCTACGGTCACTTTGGCCGCGAGCTGCCCGAGTTCACCTGGGAAAAGACCGATGCCGTGGCAGACCTGCGCACGGCTGCCCGGGTGTAGTCGTTCTGCACAGCGTATGTATGAGGCCGGGGTTTCCCCGGCCTCATTGTTTGGTCAGGCGGCTGGCCTGCTCCGTGCCGGGGACGGCCTGCCCCGCGGCATGGCGGCGGGCGTTTGCTTGCAAGCCCTGGCTGGATCACGTATAGTCATCTATTACGGATGACACCTTGGCCGGAGCCTTTTGCCACGGGCTGGCCGCCTCGTGGGCAGGCCATGGGGCAGGCAGGTCATGGACAGGCCCGCGTGCTGGCGGCGGCACAGGGGATGGCAGATGCCGTTTTTTCTGCCCGCTGTGTCCTGCGCACAGCCGCCTTTCCCGCCTTGGGCGTCTGTTCCCGCTACCGTTTCCGGCAGGTCCGGTCCCGATTTCCCGGAGCGGACGGTCATTCACGGATATATGCTGCTGTTCCGGCTGCCAGGCTGCTTCTGATGGCGGGCCTGCCTCGCAGCCGGCCGGCGCACGGCAAGGAGGCATGACATGGCCGGCAATACCTTCGGGCGCATTCTGCGCCTCACAACCTATGGGGAATCGCATGGTGCCGGCATTGGCGGCATTTTGGACGGCTGCCCGGCCGGTCTGCCTCTGAGTGAAGCGGACATGCAGCGCGACCTGGACCTGCGCAAGCCGGGGCAGGGGCGCACAGCCACGGCACGCAAGGAATCGGACACGGTGCGCATTTTGTCCGGGGTCTTTGAAGGCCGCACCACAGGCACGCCCATTGCCTTTCACATTGCCAATGAGGATCAGCGCTCGCGGGATTACGGCAATCTGGCCCAGGTCTTCCGGCCCGGTCATGCGGACTGGGGCTTTTTTCAGAAATTTCACGGCATCCGCGATTATCGCGGCGGTGGCCGTTCTTCCGGGCGGGAAACGGCTGCGCGCGTGGCCGCCGGTGCGGTGGCCCGTCTGCTGCTGGCTGTACACGGCATTCATGTGCAGGCTGCGGCGGTGGAGCTGGGCGGCATTGCCGTTCCCCCTGAGGAACGGGATCTGAACGGCGCGCTGGCACGTCCCTACTTTGCGGCCAGCGACAGTGTGGTGCCCCTCTGGGACCAGCGCGTGGCCGCTGCCCGGGCTGCGGCGGATACCCTGGGCGGCATTGTGGCCGTGCGGGCCTGCGGCGTGCCTGCCGGGCTGGGGGAACCGGTATTTGACAAGCTGGATGCCCTGCTGGCCTATGCCCTCATGGGAGTGGGCGCGGTCAAGGGCGTGGAGGTGGGCGACGGTTTTGCCGCCGCGCGGCACACCGGCTCAGGCAATAATGATCCCCTGACGGAAACGGGCTTTGCCTCCAATCATGCGGGGGGCATTCTGGGCGGCATTTCCAGCGGACAGGACATTCTGCTACAGGCGGCGGTCAAGCCCATTGCCTCCATTCCCCGGACGCAGCAGACCATCGACCGGGAAGGGCGCCCCGCCAGCGTGCTGGTGGGCGGCCGCCATGACCTGGCCGCCATTCCGCGCATTGTGCCCGTGCTGGCGGCCATGACCTGCCTGACGCTGGCCGATGCCCTGCTGTTGCAGGAGCGTATGCAGGCCCTGCCGGAAAGCATGCTGCCCCAGCCGCGTCCGGCGGCACTCCAGAGGCGGCGTTCCTGATGCTTGCGTTCCTGTCGTCCTGCCCGTGTGGGGAAGGTCATGTCCAAGCCCGCTGAACTGCCGCTTCTTGCTGACCCGGATGCCGTGACCCTGAGTGGGACACTGGAGCGCGTCATTTTCCACAATGAAGAAAACGGCTATACCGTGCTGCGCCTGCAACCGGACAGCCCCCTGCCGTCACCGTCCCGGGTGACGGGAGCGCCCTCGCGCGGCATCAGCCGTGATCCCGTGACCTGCGTGGGGCACATGCTGACGCCGCAGACCGGCGTGCACATACGCGTGCAGGGGCGCTGGGTGACCAACCAGCGCTTTGGCCGGCAGGTGCAGTTCAGCAGCGTGGAAGAGGTGCTGCCCGCCACCAGCGAAGGCATACGGCTGTACCTGGCCTCCGGCCTCATCAAGGGCGTGGGCAAGGAAATGGCCGGCCGTATTGTGGAAAAATTCGGCACCGATACCATCCGCATCCTGGATGAGGAGCCGGAACGCCTGCGCGAAGTCCGGGGCATCGGCAAAAAGAGCCTTGAGGCCATCCGCGAAAGCTGGGCCGAGCACCGCGGCATTCGCGATCTGCTGCTCTTCCTGCAACCGCATGGCATCACCCCGGCCTATGCGGTACGCATCTACCGGGCCTATGGCGCCGATGCGCTTGCGGTGGTGCGGGAAAATCCCTACCGCCTGGCCATGGACATTCACGGCATCGGTTTTGTGACTGCCGATGCCGCGGCCCGCAAGCTGGGCTTTGCGTCGGACAGCCCCCTGCGCGTACAGGCGGGCATTCTGTATATCCTGCAGAAGTCCACGGATGAGGGCAATGTCTATGAGCCGCAGAACCGCCTGGTGGAGGAGGCTGCCGCCAGGCTGGACGTGGCCCCGGAACTGGTTCTGGAGGGCATACGCGCCCTGGAGGCTGACGAGCGCCTGGTGCGGGAATGGCCCGACCAGCCTGCGCCCCTGCCGGCCGGTGACAGTCAGACCGCCGTTGCGCCTGAGGCGTCGGAGGAGGGGCCGTGCATCTACCTCAAGCGCTATTATCACTGCGAATCCAAGACCGCCTTTTATTTGCAGCGCCTGCTGCATTCGCCCAAGGCCGTGCGCTTCAGCGATGTGGACGCACTGGTGGACAAGGTGGCCGGCGAGCTGCCCATGACCCTGGCCCCGGAACAGCTGGAGGCCGTGCGCACCGCCGCGCGCAGCAAGGTCATGGTGCTGACCGGCGGCCCCGGCACGGGCAAAACCACCATCATCAATGCCATTATTCGTCTGTTCGGCGAAGTGCGGGCGCGCATTCTGCTGGCTGCGCCCACGGGGCGGGCTGCCAAGCGCATGGCCGAGACCTCCGGTCGTGAGGCGCGCACCATCCACCGGCTGCTGGAATACAGTCCCAAGGAAGACGGCTTTGCCCGCAATGAGGACAATCCCCTGGCCTGCGGCCTGCTGGTGGTGGACGAGGCGTCCATGATGGATATCCTGTTGTTCTACCATCTGCTCAAGGCCGTGCCCCTTGGCGCCACCCTGGTGCTGGTGGGCGATGTGCATCAGCTGCCTTCCGTGGGGCCGGGCAATGTGCTGGCGGACATCATTGCCTCCGGCGCCGTGCCGGTGGTGCGCCTGACCGAGATTTTCCGGCAGTCGGCCCAGAGCGAGATCATCTGCAATGCCCATCTGATCAATCGCGGGCAGGTTCCGCCGCTGGAGTGGCACAAGGACAGACTGTCGGACTTCTATTTCATCCATGAGGATGATCCCCAGAAGGTGGCTGATCTGGTGGTGGACCTGGTGCGCAATCACATTCCCCGGCGTTTCGGCCTGGACCCTGTGGATGACATCCAGGTGCTGACGCCCATGCGTCGCGGTGCCGTGGGCGTGGAGGAACTCAATCACCGCCTGCAGGAGGCCCTCAATCCCCACGGTCTGGAAGTGCGCCGGGGCGAGCGGGCCTTTCGCCTGCATGACAAGGTCATGCAGGTGCGCAACAATTACGATAAGGATGTCTTCAATGGCGACATGGGCCGCATCGTCTTTCTGGACGGCAAGGAGCGGACCCTCAGCGTCAGCTTTGACGAGCGGGTGGTGCCCTATGACTTTGACGAGCTGGACGAGCTGACGCCGGCCTATGCCATTTCCATCCACAAGTCCCAGGGGTCCGAATATCCGGCCGTGGTCATTCCGCTCATGCGGCAGCATTACATGCTGCTGCAACGCAATCTGGTCTATACGGGGGTGACACGGGGCAAGAAGCTGGTGGTGCTGGTGGGGGAATCCCGTGCCCTGAACATGGCGGTGAAGAATAACCGCACCCACCGCCGCTACACCCGGCTGGCCTTCCGCCTGCAACCGTTGACATAGCCGCCGCACTCGGGTAGAGGCGCAAGAATCATGCTCCCTGCCGCAGGGGGAGCTTCTTCATCGCCGCGCTGCCGGCATAACCCGGGTATGGTATGACGCAAAAGAAATACGACCTGACCTTCCATTATTTTCGGGCCTTTGCCATCCTTTCCGTCATGCTGACCCACATGTGGGTCGGCCCCCTGCTGGATGATGACGGCAGCTCCGGCAAGCTGCTGGACAGCCTGCGCCAGTGCCTCTTTCATTCCAGCACCATCTACTTCATCTTCATTTCCGGCTACCTCTTTGACCATGTGAACCGGCGCCGGGCCTTCCGCCTGCTGCGCTTCTACAAGGCAAAGCTGCTGCATGTCTTCTGCCCCTACTGCGTGCTGTCGCTGCTGCTTCTGGGCACGGCCTGGGTGGCGCACAATGCCTTTCACATCGACATTGCCTTCATCAACGAAGGGACGCCCGTGGCCTCGCTGGCGGATGTGCTGGAATGCCTCTGCTATGGCACGGCCTGCCTGGTGCCGTACTGGTACATTCCCTTCATCCTGTCGGTTTTCAGCATCAGCCCCGTGATCCACTGCCTGCGCGACAGCCTGCTGCGGCGGATCATGGTGCCGGCCGCCATCCTGCCCCTGCTGGTGCCGCGCGGTCTGCTGTTCTTCTTTCGCAATTACTGCTTCTTCTTCCCCGTATTTTTGCTGGGAGTGGTTTTTTCACGCCATCGCGGGACCTGCATGGCCTTCATCCGGCAGCATATTGTCATGATTCGCCTTGTGGCCGTCTTCACGTCCCTGCTTATCCTGCTTGACTGCTACCACAGCTTCATTCCCAATATCGAGGCGGCCTTCTATGTGCAGAAGCTCTGCATCGGCTCGTGGATACTGGATGTGCTGGAGGATTTGGACAGGGAGGTGGCCGCCCTTGACCTGCTGGCGCAGTGCAGTTTCCCCCTGTTTTTTCTGCATGTCATTTTTCAGAATCTGTTGCAGGATCATCTCTTTGTTCTTTTTTCCACAGTGCTGAGCCGGCAGACGGTGCTGGTGGCCACATTGACGGCAGGCACGGAGATTGTCCTGTGTCTGCTGTGCATTCTGCTCATCAGGCGCCTGCTGGGGCGGCATTCCCGCTATGTTATCGGGGGCTGACCCCGAAAATCCGGGGGCAGGGCCGCAGTGCGGGGAGAGCAAGGGCACCGTGTGCGGCAGCCCCCGGAGCATGCTTGCAAAATGATTTATAATATACTGAATTTATTTTATATTTTACGCATATTGCTTTCTGCCGCAAATAGGATAAGAAAAGCGTAAACTAAACTGTGCTCTTTTTGGGCACAAGGAGTTCTCCCATGACTGAAGAGCAACGGCGTGCCCTTGCCGCCCTCAATAACAAAGAACCGGATTTTGACCCCGAAGTGGCGGACGAGATTCTGCGCGACGGGGACGACTACCGCCCGCCCAATGATCTGGGCGGCGGGGCGGCAGACGCGCTTTCCCGCTCGCTGTCGTCCACGCCCATGTCCACGGACCGCATCATTGCCATTGCGGCCATGGTCTGCGCCATCTCCGGCTTCTTTTTCTTTGCCGTCTTCTTCATCCCTCCGGCGGTGGTGCTGGCCGTGATCGCCATTTTCCGCAAGCAGTTCATGCTGGGCGTCATGGCGCTGGGCATTTCGGTCATTGCCGCCTTTACCTCGTCCACCTTTCTCGCTCTGCTGGGACTGGTCTAGGTCCCGATAGTCCGCGAAAAAAAGGCCGCCCAAGGGCGGCCTTTTTTCATCCCGCATTTCGTCTGCCATGGTGGCATGGCAGCTCAGGACATGTCGTTTTCCCGGCGGAAGCGGCCGTTGCCGCCACAGGGCGTGACGGGCTTTCTGTCACGTCCGGGGATGCGGGGTCTGGTCCGTGCCTGTCAGTCCATACGGATGGCTGCGTCGCCGTGCTCCCGGCGCCAGATGGCGATATCCTCCACCGAGCAGAGCGGCAGTCCGTGCTGTCGGGCATAGGACGCCACCTGTGGCAGGCGGGCCATGCTGCCGTCATCCAGCGTGAGTTCGCACAGAAGACCACAGGGGCGCAGGCCGCTCAGGCGCATGAGATCCACCGTGGCTTCCGTGTGGCCGCGTCGCTCCAGTACACCCCCGGGGCGTGCCCGCAGGGGAAAGACGTGGCCGGGCCGCCGCAAATCCTGCGGCCGGGCATCATCGGCAATGGCGGCCCGCACTGTGGCAAGACGGTCGGCAGCAGAAACGCCGGTGGTGACGCCCTCGGCCGCCTCGATGCTTACGGTAAAGGCTGTTTGCTGTGCATTGGTATTGTGTGCGCTCATGGGTGGCAGATCCAGGCGGCGGCAATGCTCGTCCGTGAGGCAGAGGCAGACAATGCCGCTGCAATCGCGGATAAGACGGGCCATCTGTTCTTCTCGGCAGAGTTCTGCCGAAAAGATGAGGTCGCCCTCGTTCTCGCGATTTTCGTCATCAACAACCAGTACGCCATGGCCCTGGCGCAGGGCAGAAACGGCCGCCCGCAGCCGCTGTTCGGCAGAGCCGAAGGACTGAAGGGGAGAGGAAGGGGACTGATGCATACAGGTCTCCGTACCCGTAAATCCGTAACGGGTGTATACGATGCATCAGGGCGCGGGCACGACACAAGAGCAGCCTCATGGAAGCTGCTTTGCACGCGTGCCAGACACGATTCTCTTTCATCCGGACTGTTACCGTCGGCTCCGGGATCTCACCGGCTCTGCTGACCCCTGCGTGGGCAGGGCGCTCGCGGGCTTGTGAGCCGGTCCACGGGGCCGCTCCATCACCGCCGGTGGGGAATTGCACCCCGCCCTGAGAAACTATTATTTTAGCACTGAGTCCGGGGTGCCGCAAGCGATGGCAGGCGGTCCCCGGGGTCTGACGTACAACTCGCTTGCAGACGAGGCAGGAGGCCGGTCGGAGAGCAGGAAGATATTCACCGACACGAGGTCTTCAAAAAAACTTTTCCACAGGCTCTTGACGGATGGGGAAATGGCGTTACTTCTATTTCACAAGTTTTCCACAAGGAGGACATTATGAATCTGGTTCGTTTTCAACCTCGCCATTACGCCGCCAATGATACCGCTACGCCGCATGAGTATCAGCCGCTGAGCCGTCTGCATAATGATATTGACCGTCTGTTCAATGGATTCTTCACCGAAAGCCCCTGGGGCCGCATGACGGACATGCTGCGCCAGGTGCCGGACTTTGTGCCCAGCCTTGACCTGAAGAGCGATGCCGCTGCCTACACCCTCAGCCTGGAACTGCCCGGTGTGGCCCAGGACGATGTGAAGGTGGAAGTGCTGGACAATACCCTGACCATCTCCGGTGAAAAAAAGGCCGAAGAGCTGCCCAAGGAAGCCAGCCAGCATGTGCAGGAACGCAGCTATGGTTCCTTCAGCCGCAGCATGACCCTGCCGGAAGATGCTGATGTGGAAAATATCTGCGCCACCCACAAGGATGGGGTGCTGACCATCACCATCCCCCGCAAGACGCCTGAAAAGCCGCAGGCCCGGGCCATCACCATCACGCACGCCTAATAACGTCTCCTCAGGACGAAGGAAGGGGGCGCTCCCGTTACGGGGGCGCCCCCTTTGGCGTTTATGGACAGCTTGGGGAAAGGGCCGGTGCCTGTGGACGCGGCGCTCCGGCAGGCAGGCTCTATTGCGGCATGCGGTTCAGGCAGGAGAGCAGCTTTTTGAGGGCCAGGGCATCCCAGGGCATGTATTCGGTAAAGCTCATGCCCACCACATCCGTCTGTGCTCCGATGTCCTCCAGAATACGGTGCAGATGCCCTATCCGCAGCTTGCCATGCTCGGCAGCGATGGGCGTTTCTACATCGGGATTGGTGAAGAGCAGGGACGTGAAATGGGCCGGGTCAAGAACGTCAATGTCAAGATGGATGGCCGCATGGCGGAAGCCGCTCTGCCGCAGCCAGTCCAGCAGCGGCGTGCTGTTCCGGATAATGTCCCGGCTGGGGATGACGTGCAGTTGCCATTTGCGGATGGTGGCATCCTCATGGGGCAGTACGCCGTCAACGCCCACAAGGGCCACCTGTTCCGGCCTGACAGGCCGGGCCACTTCGGCCGCCAGCAGGGCTTCGCCTTCGCCCAGCAGATTGCCCAGCACCATGGCATGGGCATGGTCAAAGTCCCTGGGGGTGGTAATGTCAGGATGGGCATCAATCCAGATGATGGCCAGGTCGCCCGCGTACAGCTCATTGAGATAGCTGAAGGGGGCCTGGCTGATGAGGCAGTCTCCCCCGAAGGTGACGATGCGCCGGGGCGCATGCTGCCGGATGATTTCCTGTGCGGCCCGCAGCTGCCGCAGGATTTCCTGGCGGTAGAAGACGCCCCCGTCCCTGGGGGCGGGGCTGTCTGCCTGCGGGGGCGCCACGGGAATTTCCACCAGGGGAGCCGTGCTTTCCGGCGCCAGCCAGGCCAGCAGGCGTGCGCCCAGGGGGTAGATCTGCCCGGGGAAGGGGGATTCGTCATAGCCGCCCTGCCATTGCGGAAAGACAAGACGGAGCAGGGAGTGTGCTGTCTGGGGCATGGTTTCTTCTCCTTGCCGTGCAAGGTTTTTGCGGGGCAGCCGTTTCGCGCGGTGGCACAGCCGGTGCCGGCTGTCAGGCGGGCAGGGCCGCCGGAGGGCAAGGTCTGGAAGCAGGGCTGTTGCCGCAGTGCGGCCGGGGAACGGAAAGGGCGCGTGACAACAGCCGGCGCCGGACGCCGGGTCCGGCGGCCGAAAAATGACAGGGGAAAGGAAGGTATGCCCCTTCCTTTCCCCGGAAATAACGCGATGCCGGCCCGTGCCTACAGCGAGGCAGACACCAGGCGCAGCAGACGCAGGAGCTGATTGGTGAAACCGGCCTCATTGTCATACCAGACAATGAGCTTGAGCAGGGTGCCGTCCATGACCTGGGTGGTCAGCGAGTCCACCACGCCGCCGTGCGTATCGGCCTTGAAGTCAATGGACACCAGCGGTTCTTCGCAGTAGCCCAGGTTATCCTTGAGGGCGCCTTCGCTGGCGGCCTTGAGGGCGGCATTCACTTCGGCCACGGTGGTAGGCTTTTCCAGTTCGCAGGTCAGGTCAACCAGGGAGATGTCGGGGGTGGGCACGCGCACGGCCATGCCGTCAATCTTGCCCTTGAGGGCGGGGATGACCAGCGCGGTGGCCTTGGCGGCGCCGGTGGTGGTGGGAATCATGGACACGGCAGCGGCGCGGGCGCGGCGCAGGTCCTTGTAGGAACCGTCCAGGATGCGCTGGCTCATGGTGTAGGAATGGATGGTGGTCATGAGACCGTGGCGGATGCCGAAGGTATCGTTGATGACCTTGGCCGCAGGCGCCAGACAGTTGGTGGTGCAGGACGCCGCGGAAATGACGCTGTGGGCGGCGGCATCGTACACGTCGTCATTGACGCCCATGACGATGGTGGCATCGGCTTCCTTGCAGGGGGCGGAGACCACCACCTTCTTGGCGCCGCGGGCCAGGTGCAGGGCGGCATCGTCACGCTTCTTGGCGGTGCCGGTGGTGTCCACCACCAGTTCCACGCCCAGTTCCTTCCACTGCCATTCACCGGTCTTGAAGCGGGTCACCGTGATGTGGCGGCCGTTGACGATGATGCCGTCATCGTCAAAGCTCACCGTACCGCCGAAGGTGCCGTAGGTGGAATCATACTTGAAAAGATGGGCCAGGGTGGCATTGTCCGCGCGGGCATTGATGACGGAAACCACCACATCCTGCGAATCCGCCATAAGGCGCAGCAGGTAGCGGCCAATGCGGCCAAAACCGTTCATACCGAGTTTGACGGCCATAACAGAAACTCCTCTTTCTGGGTATTGATGTCAAAAGACGGGTTACGCCTTGCCGGACGAACCCATGACATTGCGAATCTTGTGGGCCACCATGTTCTTGACGGCTTCGCGGGCCGGCTTGAGGTAGGCGCGCGGGTCGAAGGCCTCGGGGTGTTCCACCATGTACTGGCGGATGGAGGCCGTGAGGGCCAGGCGGATGTCCGTATCCACATTGATCTTGCAGACGCCGGATTGGGCGGCACGGCGCAGCATGTCTTCCGGCACGCCCTTGGCGCCGCCCACGTTGCCGCCGTATTTGTTGCACAGGTCCACAAATTCCTGCGGCACGCTGGAAGCGCCGTGCAGCACCAGCGGATAGCCGGGCAGGCGGCTGCTGATGTCATCCAGGCGGTCAAAGTCCAGCTTGGCTTCGCCCTTGAATTTGTAGGCGCCGTGGCTGGTGCCGATGGCGATGGCCAGGGAGTCGCAGCCGGTGCGCTGGACAAAGTCCACAGCCTGGGCGGGATCGGTATACACATGGTCGGCGGAGGTCACATGCTCTTCCACGCCGGCCAGCTTGCCCAGTTCCGCTTCCACCCAGACGCCGCGGGGATGGGCGTAGTCCACCACCTTTTTGGTCAGGGCCACGTTTTCCTCATAGGGCAGGTGCGAGCCGTCGATCATGACGGAGGTAAAGCCGCCCTCGATGCAGGCGGCGCACATGTCGAAATCCGGGCCGTGGTCCAGATGTACCACCACCGGCACATCGGGGTCTTCGGCCAGAGCGGCTTCCACCAGTTTCATGATGTAGTTCTGGCCCGCGTATTTGCGCGCCCCGGAAGAAACCTGCAGGATAACCGGGGACTTTTCCTCGGAAGCGGCCTGCATGATTCCCTGAACGATTTCCATATTGTTCACGTTGAAAGCGCCTACGGCATACTTGCCTGCATAGGCGGCGGCAAACATTTCCTTTGGCCCGATAAGCGGCATGGCATCCTCCTGATACGTCAATGATGTTACCGCCCGTGGCGGCGCGCAGTGCAGACACAGAACAAAGACACGTTATCCCAATCACCGGAAAAAGAAAATCCCCGCAGAGCACCTGACAAGGTGGCGCCGTGCGCCGGGGACGGCCGCGGGGCTATTCGTCCCCCACCTTGAGCGCGGCAAGGAAGGCTTCCTGCGGCAGTTCCACATTGCCCATGCGTTTCATGCGCTTCTTGCCCTCCTTCTGCTTTTCCAGCAGCTTGCGCTTGCGGGTAATGTCGCCGCCGTAGCATTTGGCCGTCACGTCCTTGCGGAAGGCGGAAACGGTCTCGCGGGCAATGATCTTCTGGCCGATGGCCGCCTGGATGGCCACCTGGAAGAGCTGGCGAGGAATGGTGCGCTTGAGTTTGAGGGCCAGTGCTCGACCGTAGGGATAGGCCCGGTCGCGGTGCACGATGACGGCCAGCGCGTCCACCGGTTCGCCATTGAGCATGATGTCCAGCTTCACCAGGTCCGAGGCGCGGTAGTCGATGGGCTGGTAATCCATACTGGCATAGCCGCGCGTGGCAGACTTGAGCCGGTCAAAGAAATCATAGACGATTTCGGCAAAGGGCAGCTCGTAGGTGACCACCACCCGGTTGGTGGCCAGATAGTGCAGGTCTTTCTGGGTGCCGCGCTTTTCTTCGCAGAGCTTCATGACATTGCCCACGTATTCATTGGGCACGTGGATGTCCATGCGCACATACGGTTCGTAGAGGGCGCGAATCTTGGTGGGATCGGGCAGATGGCTGGGGTTGTCGATTTCCAGGGTTTTGCCGTCATGGGTTTCCACCCGGTAGATGACGGAAGGCGCGGTGGCAATGAGGTCCACCTCGAATTCGCGTTCCAGACGTTCCTGGATGATTTCCATGTGCAGCAGGCCCAGGAAGCCGCAGCGGAAGCCGAAGCCCAGGGCCTGGGAGGTTTCCGGCTCAAAGCTGAAGGCGGCGTCGTTGAGTTGCAGCTTTTCCAGTGCCGCCTTGAGATTTTCGTAATCGTCCGACTCCGAGGGATAGAGGCCGCAGAAGACCATGGGCTTCACTTCCTTGAAGCCGGGCACCGGCGCGTCGGCGGGATTGTCGGCCAGGGTGATGGTGTCGCCCACGCGGGCATCGCCCAGCTCCTTGATGGACCCGCAGAGAAAGCCCACCTCGCCGGCGTGCAGTTCCCGCACATCCGTGGCTTCGGGCTGAAAGACCCCCAGGCGCAGTACTTCGTACTCCTTGCCCGTGCTCATGAGGCGGATACGGTTGCCCAGGCGGACCGCCCCGTCCATGACGCGGAAGAGCACCACCACGCCCTGGTAGCTGTCGTACCACGAGTCAAAGATCAGGGCCTTGAGGGGGCCATCCTCCCGGCCCTGCGGCGCGGGCAGGCGGTGGACAATGGCTTCCAGCACCGCCGGCACCCCTTCGCCGGTCTTGGCGGAAACCGCCAGGGCATCGGAGCAGTCCAGGCCGATGGCTTCCTCGATTTCCGCCTTGACGCGTTCCACATCAGCGCTGGGCAGGTCAATCTTGTTGAGCACGGGCACGATTTCATGATCATGGTCCAGGGCCAGGTACACATTGGCCAGTGTCTGGGCCTCCACCCCCTGGGTGGCATCCACCACCAGCAGTGCACCTTCGCAGGCCGCCAGCGAGCGCGAGACCTCGTAATTGAAGTCAACGTGCCCGGGGGTGTCGATGAGGTTCAGCTCGTATTCTTGCCCGTCAGCGGCCACATAGGGGATCCGCACGGTCTGGGCCTTGATGGTGATGCCCCGCTCGCGTTCCAGGTCCATCTTGTCCAGATACTGCTGCCGGGCCTCGCGCTGGCTGACCACCCGGGTCAGCTCAAGAATGCGGTCGGCAAGGGTGGACTTGCCATGGTCGATATGGGCAATGATGCAGAAATTGCGGATATGGTCCTGCTTGGGCATGATTGGCTCGTGGGGTTTTGTCCGGAAAGAGACTGTTGTGGAAAACGTGTCTGTATACTCAAATTTTGCCGGAAAGTCCATTTGTCAGGCAGCCAGCCGGCGCGCCCCGTGCGGCGCGGCAGCTGCCGCCAGGAGGACGGGCAGCGGGACCGGCCGCACACCGGCAGGCCGGCAGGCGGGAACAGCGGCAGCAAAAAAGGCCGGAAGCGGACTTCCGGCCTTTTTGTCTTGCCTGTGGCGTCGGGGTTAGTGCCGGGCCAGCTCCAGACGGGTGATGGCACGGCGCAGGGCGGCCTGCGCCCGCTCCACATCCAGATCGGGAGAAGGCTTGGCCAGGCGTTCCTCGGCGCGTTTCTTGGCGGCTTCGGCGCGCGCCACGTCGATGTCTTCGGCACATTCCGCCGATTCGGCCAGCACGGTCAGAACATTGTTGTTCACATCGGCGAATCCGCCGGAAATGAAGACAAACTTGTCCTTGCCGTTGCTGCTGTAGCGCAGATGGCCGATCTTCAGGGCCGAAAGCAGCGAGACGTGATGCGGCAGCACGCCGAATTCACCCATGACGCCGGGGCAGACGACCATGTCCGTTTCGGCGCTGACCACGGTCTTGTCCGGGGTGACGATTTCCAGTTGCAGCGTGCTCATGCGTTGTCCTCGTTGTTCGGTGTGCCTTACTTGCCTTCCTGCTTGGAGCGGGCTTCATACTTGGCCACGGCCTGGTCAATGCTGCCGAGCATGTAGAAGTCGCTTTCGGCGAGGTGGTCGTACTTGCCTTCCAGAATGCCCTTGAAGCCCTTGATGGTATCTTCAAGTTTCACATACTGGCCGGGCGTGCCGGTGAAGGTTTCGGCCACGTGGAAGGGCTGGGACAGGAAACGCTGGATACGGCGCGCACGGGCCACGGTGAGCTTGTCGTCATCCGACAGTTCGTCCATGCCGAGAATGGCGATGATGTCCTGCAGTTCCTTGTACTTCTGAAGGACCATCTGCACCTGACGGGCCACCTGGTAGTGTTCTTCGCCCACCACGTCGGGGGCAAGAATGCGGGAGGTGGAGTCCAGCGGGTCCACGGCCGGGTAGATGCCCAGTTCCGCAATCTGGCGCGACAGCACCAGCGTGCCGTCCAGGTGCGAGAAGGTGGTGGCCGGCGCCGGGTCGGTAAGGTCGTCAGCGGGAACGTACACGGCCTGCACCGAGGTGATGGACCCCTTGTTGGTGGAGGTGATGCGTTCCTGCAGGGCGCCCAGGTCCGTCCCCAGGGTGGGCTGATAGCCCACGGCGGAGGGCATGCGGCCCAGCAGGGCGGACACTTCGGAACCGGCCTGCGTGAAGCGGAAGATGTTGTCGATGAAGAGCAACACGTCCTGATTTTCTTCGTCACGGAAGTATTCGGCGCAGGCCAGAGCCGTCAGGGCCACGCGGGCACGCGCTCCCGGAGGTTCGTTCATCTGCCCGTAGACAAGCGTGGCGCGTTCCAGCACGCCGGCTTCCTTGAGTTCGTTATACAGGTCGTTGCCTTCACGGGTGCGTTCCCCCACACCGGCAAAGACCGACGAACCGCCGTGCTGTTTGGCAATGTTGTTGATCATTTCCATGAGAATGACCGTTTTGCCCACGCCGGCGCCGCCGAACAGACCCATCTTGCCGCCCTTGGGGAAGGGGACAAGCAGGTCCACGACCTTGATGCCCGTTTCCAGCAGTTCCACCTTGGTGTTCTGTTCGGTGAAGCTGGGGGCCGGGCGGTGAATGGGATAGTATTTCTCGGCATTCACCGGCCCCATATTGTCCACGGGACGTCCGATGACGTTGAGAATACGGCCCACGGAAGCCTTGCCCACGGGAACCATGATGGGCTTTCCGGTATCCACCGCTTCCATGCCGCGCACCAGACCTTCGGTGGCGTCCATGGCGATGGTGCGCACCACGCCGTCCCCAAGGTGCTGGGCCACTTCGCAGATCAGGTCAGGGGCGTCGCTGTTGTTGGGGTTTTTGATTTCCAGCGCGGTGAGAATGTCCGGCAGGTGCCCGTCGCTGAACTCCACGTCCACGACGGCGCCAATGACCTGGACAATTTTCCCGATGTTTTTCTTCATGAGTGCTTGCTCCTGTTACCCGTTGAGCGCTTCGGCGCCGCCCACGATATCAATGAGTTCGCTGGTGATGGAGGCCTGCCGCGTCTTGTTGTACAGCAGGGTCAGCGTATCGATCATCTCGTTGCAGTTGCGCGTGGCATTGTCCATGGCAGCCATGCGGGCAGCGTGCTCGCTGGCGGCCGTGTCAAGCATGCCGCGGTAGACCTGCACCTTGACGTAGCGGGGCAGCAGCTCCGCCAGCAGCTGATCTTCCTGCGGTTCATAGAGGTACTCGCACTGAGCAGCAGCGGGAGCCGCCTCGTCGCCGGTTTCCGCTTCGGGGGCGCTCATGGGCAGCAGGCGCAGCGTGCGCGGCGGCTGATGCGCCATGGAAACGAATTCCCCGTAGACCATCCATACCTCGTCCAGTGCCAGCGTTTCATAGCCGTGGATCATTTCCTGCGCCACACTGTTGGCGAGGGGAAAGTCCACGTGCCCCATGCGGTCGGCATAGGCAAGCATCAGCTCGTATTCCGACTTGCGCAGGGCGTCACGGCCCTTGCGGCCCACGCAGGCAAAGCGCACGGTCATGCCCTCGGCCTTTTTCTGGGCAGCCAGCTTCAGGCCGGCATTGATGATGTTGGCGTTGAAGCCGCCGCACAGGCCGCGGTCAGACGTTACCAGCACAATGGCGCACTGCTTCTTGTCCTGGTGTTCGTCCAGCAGCGGGTGGGCGCTGCCTTCGGCCTTGCCGGCCAGGTCCGCCAGAACCTGGCGGTACTTGCCGGCATAGGGGCGAAAGCGCTCGATGCGGGCCTGCGCACCACGCAGCTTGGCCGAGGCCACCATGTTCATGGCCTTGGTGATCTGCTTGGTCTTGCCGACCCCCACGATCTTCATTTTGACGTCTTTGAGTGAAGGCATGGCTATCCTCCCGGCACTAGGCCTGCCACGTCTGCTTGAACGCGGCGATGGCTTCGGTCAGGCCCTTTTCCACGGCTTCGTCAATGACCTTCTTTTCCTTGATGGCTTCCAGGGCGGCGGGCTTGCTGTCGCGCAGGAAGGCCAGCATCTTGCTTTCAAACTCGCGGATTCTGTCCACGGGCACATCGTCCATATAGCCGCGGGTGGCGGCATAGATGGAGGCCACCTGTTCGTGAGCGGGCATGGGCTGGTACTGGGGCTGCTTGAGCAGTTCCACCAGGCGGGCGCCGCGGTCCAGCTTGGCCTGCGTGGCCTTGTCCAGATCGGAGCCGAACTGGGCAAAGGCCGCCAGTTCGCGATACTGGGCGAGGTCCAGGCGCATGGTGCCGGCCACCTGTTTCATGGCCTTGATCTGCGCGGCACCACCCACGCGGGACACGGAAAGACCCACGTTGATGGCCGGGCGCACGCCGGCGTTGAACAGGTTGGGTTCCAGATAGACCTGACCATCGGTAATGGAGATGACGTTGGTCGGGATATAGGCCGACACGTCACCGGCCTGCGTTTCAATGATGGGCAGGGCCGTGAGCGATCCTGCGCCCAGCTCGTCATTGACCTTGGCCGCGCGTTCCAGCAGGCGCGAGTGCAGGTAGAAGACGTCGCCGGGGAAGGCTTCACGTCCCGGAGGACGACGGAGCAGCAGCGACATCTGGCGGTAGGCCACGGCCTGCTTGGACAGGTCATCGTAAATGATGAGGGCGTGCCGGCCGCTGTCGCGGTAGTATTCGGCCATGGTGCAGCCGGTGTAGGCGGCAATGTACTGCAGGGGCGCCGGATCGGCGGCCGTGGCCGAAATGATGGTGGTGTACTCCATGGCGCCGTAGCGGCGCAGGGTGTCGGCCACCAGGGCCACGGACGACTTTTTCTGCCCGATGGCCACGTAGAAGCAGTGGATGTCCGTATCCTTCTGGGCAAGGATGGCATCGATGCACACGGCGGTCTTGCCGGTCTGGCGGTCGCCGATGATGAGTTCGCGCTGGCCGCGGCCGATGGGCGTCATGGCGTCGATGGCCTTGAGGCCGGTGGGCATGGGTTCATGCACGCTCTTGCGGGCGATGATGCCGGGGGCCTTGATTTCCACGGGCCGCACTTCCTCGGCTTCCACCGGGCCAAGGCCGTCCAGCGGCTGGCCCAGGGGGTCCAGCACGCGGCCCATGACCTTGTCGCCCACGGGCACGGAGAAGATCTTGCCCGTGCGCTTCACCGGGTCGCCTTCCTTGATGCCCACGTCGGAGCCGAGCAGGGCCACACCCACGTTGTCTTCTTCCAGGTTGAGCACCATCCCCATGACGCCGCCGGGGAATTCCAGCAGTTCCATGGACATGGCGTTCTGTACGCCATAGACGCGGGCGATGCCGTCACCGACATAGAGCACGGTGCCGGTCTCGCTCATTTCTACGCGCTGCTCGTAGTTCTTGATTTGTGATTCGATGATCTTGCTGATTTCTTCGGCTTTGATCTGCATCTGCTATTCACCCCTCTTGAATGTCTCCCGAAGGATAGCCAGTTGAGCGCGCAGACTGGCGTCCAGCACCTTGTCTCCCACCTTCAGGACCACTCCGCCCAGAATGTCGGGGTCCACATCGAATCCCAGCTCGATGCCGGTTCCGGCCTTCTGTTCCAGCGTGGCCCTGATGGCGGCCTGCTTGTCTTCGGTAAGCTCCACGGCGGTGGTGAGCCTGCCGCGGATGATTCCCCTGGCCTCGTCCAGCAGCGTGCTGTAGCAGCGTACAATATCGCCCAGGAAGGCCAGTCGTTCCTTGTCGGCCAGCAACAGGCAGAAGTTGCGGACCGTCCGGTTGACGTTCATTTTCTGGAGAACGGCATCAAGCACGGCCTTCTTTTCCGCGGGCGAGATGATCGGGCTTTTCAGCACGGTATCCAGCGCCGGGACGGCGGCAATCTCGTTGCCGATGGCAACGAGGTCCGCACCATAGCGGCCGATGGCGTCGTCGCCGTCTTCGCGCCCCAGCGCAAACAGGGCGCCCGCATAGCGGCGTGCAATCATGGAATTGGTCACTAGAGCACCACCTTGTTGAGGGCCTTGGCGATAAGGGCATCATGGCCCTTGGCGTCCAGTTTTTCCACAAGGGCCTTGCGGGCGGCATCCACGATTTCATCGGCGATGGTGGCGCGCACGTCGTTGAGTATGGCGCGCCCTTCATTCCGGGCGGTGAGGCGGGCCTGTTCCACAATCTGGTCGGCCTGGCGCTGCGCCTCGGCGATGATCTGCTGCTTCAGGCGTTCGGCCTGGGCCATGCTTTCATCGAGAATGGCCTTGCGCTCCGCCTCGAGATTGGCGATGCGCTTTTCCACGTCGGCCAGTTTGACCTTGGCCTCGGCGCGGCGCTGCTCAAGATTGTCCAGTCCGTCCTTGATCTGCTGACGGCGCCCCTTGAAGTACTTGCGGATGAGCTTACCCGTAAAGTACCAGAGGATACCGAAGAACAGGACAAAATTGAGCACACGCCAGCCAAAATCGCCCCAGCGCGGCGCTTCGTGCCCGTCTGCCGCCCAGCAGGTGGCGGCGACCAGCACCATGGCCGAGCAGAGCGCGAGGCTGCGTCCTGCGTGCATCCATTTGCTCAAGGTATTTCCCCCCGTTTCGTCTTGCCGGCCTAGCCGCGAAGAACCTTTTCCGCCACTTCGGCAGAAAGGGCGGGTACCTGACCGCGCAGGGCCGTCAGGGTTTCCTGCGCTTCGGCTTCCAGTTCCCGGCGGGTCTGGGCCAGAATGTCCTGGGCTTTCTTCTGGGCGACTCCCAGAAGCTGCTGCTGCTCTTCCGTGCCGGCCGCGCGTCCCTGTTCGCAGGTGGCGCTGGCATCGCGGCGGGCCTGCGTGAGGGCGGCCTCGTAATCGGCCATGCGCTGCGTGGCATCCTCCTCAAAGCTGGCGGCCTCGCCGCGCAGGTCGTCCATGACGGCACGGCGCTTGCGAATGATGTCGCGAATGGGCCGGATCAGCAGAATATTGAGGACGAAAATGGCAATGAGAAAGTTTGCCAGCTGGAAAAGCAGAGTGATATTGAGATCAAGCATGCCGCCTTCTCCTCACGGGTAGTAGTGATAATCGGCGCATTCAATGTACGGAACCATGGCCCGTATGTCAAAGCATTTACGGTTATGGCACGGTAGTAAGCCGCCATTTTTGCCGTTACGTCCGGCTCAGGCCAGCAGCCAGCGCTCGCTTTCCACACCGGCTGCGGCCAGCCAGCGGGCGGCCTCCTCGGGGGCGCCATGGGCCGTCAGGGCATTGAGCACAAAGGTATCTGCGGGCAGGTCCTGCCGCGCGCATACCGGAATGCGGCGCAGGCTGCCGCCCACCTGCACGGCCAGGCGCTGGCCGATCTTGCGGGGATCCACGTCAATGAAGCCTGCCGGCTCCACGCCGCATGCCCACAGCGGGGCCAGCCGCTGCCGGGCCACCCGCCCGGCGCCCAGCACCCAGACGCGCGTCACGCCCTGCCGCAGCAGGTGTCGGGCCAGCCAGCGGGCGCGCAGCCGGTTATTGGCCGCATGGGCATAGCGCCCGTCGGTGCGGGTCAGGCGACCGGGGGGATCATTCCAGACCAGCAGGGTCTGCGGCAGCTTTTCCATACGCGCGCCGCCATCCAGCCAGCGCAGCCACAGTTCCCAGTCCTCGGCAAAGTCTCCGTCGGCATAGGTGCCGAAACGCCGCAGGGCCTCGCGGCGGAACATGACGGACGGATGACAGAGGGGAGAATCGCGGAAACGGTTGCGGGCAATGTCCTCGTGGCGGCACAGGCCGTTGATCCAGTCCACATAATGGGCAAAGCCGTGGGCACGCAGCGCATCCCCGCCAAAGCGTACCAGCGAGGCGGAAAGGTCCGGTCCCCCGGCGGCGAGCAGATGTGCTGCCTGCCGGGCCAGGCGCTGGGGCAGGGCCGTATCGTCCCCGTCCATGCGGGCCAGCAGCCGGCCCCTGGCCAGGTGGATGGCCGTGTGCAGGCTGGGCACAATGCCCCGGTGCGGGCAATGCTGCACCCGCAGGCGGGCATCCTCGCGGGCCAGCGCTTCCAGGACCGTTCCCGTGGCATCCGTGGAGCCGTCGTCCACGGCCACGATTTCAAAGGGGGGCAGGGGCGCCTCCGGGCCGGCCTGCTGCCGGAACAGGCTGCGCAGGGTTTGTCGCAGACCCTCGGCCCCGCGGCCGCTGTCCGGGGCGGCATTCCACACCGGCAGCAGCACGGAAACAAGAACGTCAGCAGGCACCAGAGCCGTCCGTGCGGCGGAGGATGTGGTCCACGGCATCGCAAAGCTGTGGCAGGGGCAGGGCGGCGTCCAGCTCGTGATGCGCGCACTGCCGGTACAGGGGAAGCCGCTGTTCCAGCACCTCGGCCACTTCGTCCGCAAGCGACTTGCCCGTCAGGGACGGGCGCTGCCCTTCCAGGGGATTGTGCAGCAGGCGCTGCACCAACACATCCACCGGCGCGGCCAGAAAGAAAACCTGCCCGCTTTCGCGCATGAAGCGGCGGTTGTCCGCCGACAGGACCATGCCGCCTCCCGTGGCCACCACAGCCGTGCAGTGCGGCGTGGCCGACGGGGCCTCTCCGCCCAGCTGGCGCGCCACCTCCCGCAGGGTGGCGGACTCGCGCCGGCGGAATCCCTCCCAGCCTTCGCGGGCCACAATGGCGGCCACGTCCTCACCGGCCTGTTCCGTGAGCCAGTGGTCCGTATCCGCAAAGGGAATCTGCCGCTGCCGGGCCAGCCGGCGCCCCAGGGTAGTCTTGCCGCAGGCCCGTGGTCCCACAAGATAGATGAGCATGCTTGTATCCTTTGCTTGCGTCGTGCGTTTTGTGTGCCGCTGATGGCGTGCCCCGTCTGCGTGCCGTCTGTGTACGGTTGGCGCGCACAGGCAGGACCGTTCGGCCGGCGGCAAAGCTGCCTGCACGCATGGGCCGTCAGGCCGGGCATGTCCGGCCCGCGCGGCGGTCTGCGGCGCTACAGAATGCGCACGCCGTTTTCTTCCACCAGCACCGTGTGTTCCCAGCGCACGCCGCCCCATTCGGGATAATAGAGGCCCGGCTCCACGGTGACCACCATGCCCGGCTCCAGCACGTCTTTCCGCGCGGGTGACAGGGAGGGAGCTTCGTGGGTTTCCAGACCCACGCCATGCCCCAGGCCGTGGGTGAAGTGCTCTGCCTCGCCGGCCTTTTCAAAGACGGCGCGCGCCGCCGCATGGACATCGCACATGCGCACGCCCGGGCGCATCATGTCCAGGGCGGCCCGCTGGGCCTCCTGCACCAGATGCAGGGTGCGGGAAAACTGAGTCGGAACGTCTGCGCCCACCCAGAAGGTGCGCGTCTGATCCGAGCAGTAGCCGTCCACACGGCAGCCCACATCCACCAGCACCGGACAGTTTTCCGTAAGGCATGTATCGCCGGGGATGGCATGCGGCAGGGCGGCATTGGGGCCTGTGGCCACAATGCTGGCAAAGGCCAGTTCGCTGGCGCCGTGCTCGCGAAAGTATTTTTCCACGGCCCAGGCCAGTTCCTGTTCGCTGCGGCCCGGGCGCAGCTCCCCTTCCAGCCAGCGCAGCATGGCATGATTGAGCGCAAAGGAGCGTTCCAGCGCGGCAATTTCCTGCGCGTCCTTGATGCAGCGCAGCCGCTCCACCAGACCGTCAGCCCCCTGCAGGGCGAATCTGCCCCGGCTGTGCCGTTGCAGCGCCCGGGCCTCTTCCAGGCTCACGGCCCGTGCCTCCATGCCGATGCGGCTGCCGCAGCGGGCCAGCAGATCCGCCAGCTGGCGGGGCGTGTCCTGCCCGTAGATGCAGATGCGTTCCCTGTCCCAGAGGCGCGCCGCCGCATCGCGGTAGCGGGCGTCCGTGGCCAGCCAGTCCTGTCCGTCTGCCGTGATGACGAGGCGTCCTGCGCTTTCATTGCACTGGGGATCGTGCAGTTCAAAACCCGAAAGATAGTAGCGATTGGGGGCGCGGCTGATGAGCAGGGCATCCAGGCCCTGTTCCCGCAGCGCTTCCCGGAGGCGCTGCCGCCGCTGTGCAAAGGTTTGCTCGTTCATGCCATGTCCTTGGTCTTTGCCGGAGAAGAAAAAACGACCGCGCACCGGGCCGGCCGTGGCTTTCTGCGGCGTGATGCTCTGCCGGAGAGGCGGGCCTGACGGCCCGTTCTGTCCGTCCGGCGCTTTCCTGTTATCCTGCGTCCCGGCAGAAAAGGCAAGGCAGGACACGGGCAAGACAGGCGGGGGAAAATGCCGGCATCGGCCTGGTCAGAACAGGAGAATACAGCGGCATGCCGCCGCGGCGGTTATGAAAGGCTCTGGAAGACCATCTGCATGCCTGGGGGAAGTAGTGAGGCGTGCTCGTGCCACCCCGCTTGTCTTGTCGCGGTCTGGACAGCACAGGGCGGATGCGGTCAGCCTGGCAGCAGCGCAGGTGCCCCGTGAGGCGGGCAGGCCCGGCTGGCTGCCGGGGCGCTGCGGGGCGTTTTTTCCTTGTCGCGGTGGCGCGTTATGACGCAGCGGCTTCCGCTGCCGGACCGGGCAGGAATGTTGATTTTTCGTCCGCCAGGGCGGCCACGATGGCCCTGTCGGCAGGCAGAAAGGGCAGCGTCAGGGCTTCGCTGGCATGGACCCAGCGCAGGGTCTGGCCCTCGGCCCGGCAGGGCGTGCCCAGGAAGGCCGTGACGTGAAAGAAGTGCAGGCGCACGTGGATGCCCCGTTCCGGGTAGTCGTGTTCCGCAAGGCGCCAGAAGGCGGCCCGCTGCACATGAATGGTCAGTTCTTCCCGCAGTTCGCGGCACAGGGCGTCCAGGGGGCGCTCGTTCTGTTCCAGCTTGCCGCCGGGAAACTCCCAGAAGCCGGCGTGCGGCTTGCCCTGGGGACGGCAGGCCGCCAGAAAGCAGCCCTGCCGCCAGATGATGCCGGCAGCCACGTCCAGCGAACGCAGGGGGGCCGTCATGCCTTGTCGCCCATGTGCTCGGCCTCGATTTCCGCGATTTGCGCTTCCAGCAGGGCCATGTCGTCCATGAGGCGTTCCACGCTGTCCTTCAGTTCGTTGAAGCGCCGCAGCAGCTCGGTGGAGCGGGCGGCATCGGCATAGACGCCGGGATCCGCCAGCTGCTGTTCCACCTGGGTCTGTTCGTCCATGAGGGCGGAAAGCTGCTCTTCCATGGCGCCGTAGCGCTGTTGCAGGGGCTTGAGCTTCTTATGCAGGGCATTGCGGCGTTCGGCTTCCTCGCGTTTGCGCTTTTTCTGTTCCTCGCGGGAGAGGTTGCCGCGGTCCGCATCGGCAGTGGCCTGCGCCGCCGGCGCGGCAGAACGGCTGCCACGGTTTTCGGTGGCGGCTTCCAGGGCTGCGCGGCGGGCGGCATCGTAGGTGGCAAAGTCGGGATAGACATGCAGGCCCGACTGGTCCAGCGCCCAGGCCTCGGCCCCCACTTCGGCCAGCAGCCAGCGGTCGTGAGCCACCATGAGCAGGGTGCCGTCAAAGCGTTGCAGGGCATCGGCCAGGGCTTCGCGGCTTTCCAGGTCCAGGTGGTTGGTGGGTTCGTCCAGCAGCAGGAAGTTGCAGCGCCGGAGAAAGAGACTGGCCAGCACCAGACGGCTTTTTTCGCCGCCGGAAAGGGAACTGACCTGCCGGTCGAAATACTCCTGCCCCAGCAGGAAGAGGCCCAGCACGCTCATGAGTTCCTCTTCCGTGGTATGCGGATCGGACAGGCGCCGGATTTCGCCCAGCACCGTGGTGTCCGGGCGCAGGGTGTCCATCTGGTGCTGGGTATAGTAGCCCATGCGCACCTGAGCGCCGGTGACGATATTGCCGCCGCAGCGCTCCAGGGTGCCGGCCAGCAGCTTGAGCAGGGTGGATTTGCCGCAGCCGTTGTGCCCCACCAGGGCCACGCGCTGTCCGCGGTAGAGCGTGAAGGTGAGCGGCGGCCACATCTGTTTGCCGTCGCTGAAATGGAAGGCCAGGTCCGCGGTGGCAATGACCACTTTTTCGGAATGCGGAGCCTCCGGCCAGCTGAAATGCAGTTCCCGGCGTTTGGGTTCCGGGCGGTAGTCTTCCAGCTCCTTTTCCAGCTTTTTGGCCATCTTCTGGCGGGACCCGGCCTGACGGGCCTTGGTGGCCTTGGCGCGGAAGCGCTCCACAAAGGCCATCTTGCGGTTCAGCTCGTCCTGCAGGGCCTTGGCCTCGCGCTGGCGCTGGGCATTGTATTCTTCCTGCAGGGAAAGGAACTGCGAATAGGTGGCCTTGCGAAAGACGGGGCGGGACAGGCCAAGATAGAGCACGTGGGTACCCACGCGGTCCATGAAAACGCGGTCATGCGCCACAAAGACCAGCGCGCCCTGAAAGGAGAGCAGGAAGTCTTCCAGCCATTCCACGGCTTCCACGTCCAGGTGGTTGGTGGGTTCGTCCAGCAGCAGCACGTCGGCCCCGGCAGTGAGCACGCGGGCCAGCTTGGCCCGTTCGCGCCAGCCGCCGGACAGTTCGCGCAGGGTGCGGTGCCATTTGTTTTCGGCAAAGCCCAGACCGGAAAGCACGGTCTTGGCGCGCTGTTCGGGATTGTAGCCGTGGATGGCTTCCAGCTCCGCCTGACGCTGCATGAGTTCGGCCAGGCGGGCCTCGTCGCCGGCCGTGGCGGCATCCTCCCACTGGCCCCAGAAGTCGGTCCAGTCATGCAGCACGTCCAGCACATAGGTCAGCAGGGGCGTGTCCAGGGCTTCCTCGGAAAGCTCCTGCTCCACATAGCCCAGGCGGCAGCCCCTGGGCAGGATGACGCGCCCGCCGTCGGGCGGCTCCACGCCGGCCAGCATCTTGAGCAGGGTGGATTTGCCCGTGCCGTTGGGACCGCAGACGCACAGCCGCACGCCGGAGTCCACTTCCAGCGAGAAATTGGTGAAGATATCGCGCCCGCCAAAGGACTTGGACAGGTCCTGAATGGTGATTTTCACAGAAGACCCTCGGCGCGGTATCCGTTGACGGCCTCGGTCATGCCCGCGGCCAGCGACATGGTGGGCGCATAGCCCAGCTCCTGGCACAGGCGGGAGGCATCGCACAGCCAGCCGGCGTGACGGGCTTCGCGGTACTTATCCAGATTCCAGTTGGGGGCGCGGTCGCCGGAAGCGCGGCGCAGACGCCGCAGCAGCCTGGTCCAGAGGGTGGCGGCCAGGGCCGTCATGCCCAGCACGGGCACCGGAACCGGAATGAAGAGGGGGCGGGCATCCAGGGCCTGGGCCGCGGCCTCGTAAAAGGCGCGCATGGTGTGCTGCGCCCCGTCGTTGACATGGTAGACACCATGGGCATCCTTGCGGCAGAGCAGCAGAATGGCCTGTGCGGCGTCACGGGCATGCACCACGGAGACAGGGAAGGGCCGCTTCCAGCCGGGCAGGGCGGCCACGCCCTTCTGGATGCCGCGAAACACGGGCAAAAGACCTTTGTCTCCAGAACCGTAGATGATGGGCGGGCGCAGCACCACCAGCTTGTCGCCGGCGGCGCGCCCCAGAATCTGTTCCACCAGATACTTGGACCAGCCATAGGCGGAAACGGGCGCACCGATAGCCTCGTCATTGCGGCCGGGCATGCCGTCGGCCGGACCGCTGGCCGCCAGACTGGAAACCAGCACCACGCGCGGCAGGGCGCGGCGCCGGGCACGAATGCTCATGATGGCCGCGGCCAGATGCTGGGCGGCGACGGTATTGGCGCGCAGGTAGTCCTGCCAGTTCAGGCCGAAGAGCAGGGCCGCCATGTGGATGAGGATGTCCTGCCCGCCGAGGGCCTGGGCCACGCCGTCACCGGTGGCAAGATCGGCCCGGGCCACGGTAACCCCCTGGGGCAGGTGATCCGTGCGCGATGAGGCGCGGGTCAGGCAGGTGACGTCCGCGCCGGCGGCCACCAGCTGCGGCAGCAGGTGCCGGCCAAGAAAGCCGGTGGCGCCGGTAACAAGCACGCGCTTGCCCGCCAGATGGGCAAAGGGGGCGTGGGAAGGGTGGGGGGCGTTCATGCAGTGATCTCCCGTCGGTAAAGGCGATAGCGTTTGGTGATGCGACCGGAGAAGTCTTCGATGAGGTCGTCGATGGCGGTATTGTCCTCCAGAACCCACGATCCTTCCAGCTGCTGGAAGTCAGGATGCTGCTGCGCCTGGGTCAGCAGGCAGTCCAGCAGCAGCAGGGGCAGGCCCATGAGCCGGAACTGCGGCCGGATGCCGAACAGCATGAGCCGGTAGCGGCCGCGCATTTCGGCGCGTGCCTGCCACCAGTGCCAGAGCACGGACAGGCCCAGGCGGCCGCGCAGGCGGCGCAGCAGGGGGCCGAGATCGGGCAGGGCCACCATGCCGGCAACGGGCTGCCCGTCATGAAAGAAGAGGACGAAGAATTCCCGGTTGAGTATGGTTTTCAATTCGTTGACCAGCTCGTCGGCCTCTCCGGCCGACAGCGGAACAAAGGCAAAGTTTTCGGCCCAGGACTCGCGGTAGATGTCCAGCATGGCGCGGATGTCCTGTGCAAGGGTGGCGCGCCGGGCCGTGCGCCAGCTGAAGCGCCCTTCGGCCTTGAGGCGCCCGATTTCCTCCAGCAGCCAGGGGGCCAGCTCCAGCTGATCGCGCCGGATGCCGTAGGCAAAAAGGTCCTGCTCCTTGCGCAGATGCCAGCTTTCCAGCAGTTCCGCATAGTAGGGAGGGTTCCAGGGCATCATGATGGCAGGGGCCTGGTCAAAGCCGTCCACCAGCAGGCCGCAGGTATAGTTGGTGGAGGGATTGAGCGGGCCGCGCATATAGGCCATGCCCTGTTCCGCCAGCCACTGCCGCGCGGCGTTCAGCAGGGCATGGGCAGCCTCGCGGTCCTGACGGCATTCAAAGAAGCCGAAGGCGCCGCAGCGCGTGCGGGCATAGGCATTGTATTTTTCGTCCACGATGGCGGCAATGCGCCCCACGCAGACGCCGTCGCGCCAGGCAAGAAAGAGTTCGCGCCGGGCAGTGTCCCAGAAGGGATGCCTGCCGGGGGTCAGCAGCTTTCTGTCGTCGCGGAACAGGCCGGGCGACCAGAGCGAGTCCGGGGGATAGAGCGACAGGGGCAGCTCCACAAAGGTGGTCAGCGCTGCGTCACTGTCCACGCGGGTGATGACAGGATCGGCCATACCCGTTGCCTGCTAGGAAAGGATCAGCGCGCCGCGCAGATCGTCAAGGCTGGAAACGCCCAGGCGCTGGCAGGTTTCCGGCAGTTCCTCCACAATGGCAAAGGAGGCGTCGGGGCGCATGAAGTTGGCCGTGCCGATCTGCACGGCATGGGCGCCCGCCAGGATGAATTCCAGCACATCCTCGGCCGAGGAAATGCCGCCGATGCCGATAACCGGAATATCCACGGCGCGGCAGACCTGCCACACGCAGCGCAGCGCCACGGGCTTGATGGCCGGGCCGGACAGGCCGCCGATGACATTGGCCAGGCGGGGTCTGCGGCTGGCCACATCCACGGACATGCCGGACAGGGTATTGATGCAGGAAATCATGTCCGCCCCGGCATCGGCCACGGCCCTGGCCATGAGGGCAATGTCCGTCACATTGGGCGACAGCTTGACGATGACGGGCTTGTGGGCGGCCGCGTCGACCACGGCACGGGTGACGGCGGCGGCCAGGGCAGGGTCCTGCCCGAAGAGAATGCCGCCTTCCTTCACATTGGGGCACGAGACATTGACTTCCAGCGCGGCCACGCCTTCCACCTCGTCAAGGCGGGCGGCCAGTTCACCGAATTCGGCGGGCGAGGTGGCATAGAGATTGGCAATGACCGGCGTTTCCTGCCAGGGCAGGAGGGGGAGCTTTTCCCGCACAAAGGATTCCACACCGTCGTTTTGCAGGCCCACGGCATTGAGCATGCCGGCGGTGGTTTCCACCACGCGGGGGCAGGGGTTGCCGTCGCGCGGGGCCAGGGACAGGCCCTTGACCACCATGCCGCCCAGCTGGCGCAGATCGCCATAGGGGGTGAATTCCACGCCGCAGCCGAAGGTTCCGGAGGCGGTGAGGACAGGATTTTTCAGCCGCAGCTCATGCCGCGGACCGTGAAGGGTAACGGAAAGGTCCATGCTGCACCTTGCGGAAGGGGGCCGCCGCAGGCAGCCCGCCGGGATTACAGTTCGATCTGGTCAGCCCAGAAGACGGGGCCGTGATTGCAGGTCTGCACATAGCCGCCGCGCCGGGCGGCCACGGGCCAGGCCTCGGTGGTGCGGGTCACGCAGCCAAGACAGGCCCCCACGCCGCAGGCCATGCGGTTTTCCAGGGAAAGCTGGCAGCGCACGCCCGATTCCAGGGCAAGGCGGCGCACCGTCTTCAGGAAGGGCAGCGGGCCGCAGGCCTGCACCAGGCCCTTGTGATCCGCCATTTCCCCGATGCGTTCCTGGAGCGTGAAGATGAAGTTTTCCAGGTCTTCGGGCTGGCTTTCCAGCACGCAGTCCAGCGGCACATGCTCGCTGATGCTGTCCACGGGGTAGCAGCTCAGGGGTTCGCGGTGCCCGAAGATCATGCTGAGGTTCCACGGCCTGGGATGCATGGCCACATAGCCCACAAAGGGGGCAATGCCCATGCCGCCCGCCAGCAGCAGGGTGGGGGTTTCCGGCTCCATGACAAAGCCGTTGCCCAGCGGTCCCCAGACGCGCACCACATCGCCTTCCCGCAGGGAGGCCATGCGCTGCGTGCCCCGCCCCTGTACCTGGAAGAAGCAGATGAGGTGCCGTGTGGTCATGTGGCAGATGCCGAAGGGGCGTGCCCACGGCATTTCCAGACCAAAGGAAACGGGCCGGACCATGACGAACTGCCCTGGGCGCCAGGTGTCCCAGTCGGGGCGGGTCAGGCTCAGGGCAAAGAAACGGTGCTCCTGCCCCGTCTGCCCGAAGGGGACGAGGTCAAGCACTGTCAAAAGACAGGAACTTTGTTGTGTCATGCCCATGATTATAAAAAGATGTGCGCAGCGGGTCAACAGCAGGAAGGAAGATAATGCAGAAAGGCCGCGCCCCTTCGGCAGTGCCATCCCGCCGGACTTGCTCTGCGGGAAAATCGGGGCAGCGGGGGCCGTGTTGCCTTCCCTTTTGGCGCATTGCCCGCTATAGTCCTTCTTTCAGGCCGGGGCAGAAGCAAACCGGCCAATTCCGCGCTCGTGAGGAGAGAAAGATGAGCAAGAAGTTGACCGTAGCCGTGGTGGGTGCCACCGGCGCCGTGGGCCGGGAAATGCTGAAGACCCTGCATGATCGCCATTTTCCCGCTACGGAAGTGCGCGCCTTTGCCTCGGCACGTTCGGCAGGCAGCAAGGTGCCCTACGGTGAAAAGGAACTGACGGTACAGGAACTGAAGGAAGACGTCTTTGACGGCGTTGATATTGCCATTTTTTCCGCAGGGGGCGGCACTTCCGCCACCTTTGCGCCGCATGCGGCCCATGCCGGCTGCGTGGTGGTGGACAATTCCTCGCAGTGGCGCATGGATGACCGCTGCCCGCTGGTGGTGCCCGAAGTGAACCCCGGTGCCCTGGAAGGGCATAACGGCATCATTGCCAATCCCAACTGCTCCACCATTCAGATGGTGGTGGTGCTCAAGCCTATTCATGATGCCGTGGGCATCCGGCGCGTGGTGGTGTCCACCTATCAGGCTGTGTCCGGCACGGGCAAGAAGGGCCTTGACGAACTGGAAAAGCAGACCAGCGACCTCTTCAATCTGCGCGAGCCGGAATGCCATGTCTACCCCTACCGCATTGCCTTCAACGTACTGCCGCACATCGATGTCTTCCTGGAAAACGACTATACCAAGGAAGAAATGAAGATGACCAATGAAACCGTGAAGATCCTCAATGATCCCTCGGTCAAGGTCACGGCCACCTGTGTGCGCGTGCCGGTCTTCTTCGGGCATTCCGAATCCGTCAATGTGGAAACGGTGAAAAAACTTACGCCCAAGGAATGCCGCATTCTGCTTTCGCAGGCGCCCGGGGTGCGCGTCATCGACAATCCGCGGGAAAATCTCTATCCCATGGCGGCCTATATTGCGGGCGACGACGATACCTACGTGGGCCGCATCCGTGAGGACGAAAGCATTGCCAACGGCCTGAACATGTGGATTGTGGCCGACAACGTGCGCAAGGGCGCGGCGCTCAATGCCGTGCAGATCGCCGAGGAGCTGCTGCGGCGTGACCTGGTGCGCGTGAAGGACCGCAATGTCTTCATGGCCTGAACATGAGCCGGGGCGGGCCGTCGCCAGCGGCGGCGGCCTGCATCAGAACGAGGGGGAACGTCATGGAAGCCGTGGCTTATGATGCCTATCTGCGCGCACTGCTCGCAGCACCCCGTCCGGGAAGGGACAGGGTGCTGGCCTTCTATGATCATCGCGTGGGCTGTATCGGGACGGATGCCCGCCTCATGCTGCTGCCGCTGGATGACCACCTCTGCCATCGCGGGGACGGCCTGTTTGAGAGCCTCTGCTACCGCGACGGCATGATCTTTGCCATGGACGACCACCTGGCCCGCCTGAAGCGCGGCTGCGAGGCCATCAGCCTGGAGCCGCCCTGTTCGTGGGACGAGGTGCGGCAGCGCATTCTTGATGTGGCCCGCGCCTCCGGGCAGCGCCACGGGGACATCCGCCTGCTGCTGGGGCGCGGTCCCGGCGGTTTCGGCATTTCCCCTGCCGAGTGCCCGCAGTCCACGCTCTATATAGTGGCCATCCGTACCCCGCTGCCCGACGCATCGGTCTATCAGCGCGGGCTGACGGCCTTTACCAGTGCCATTCCGCCCAAGCAGGAATATCTGGCCAAGATCAAGAGCACCAACTATCTGCCCAATGTGTTCATGGCCCGCGAAGCGCACGAAAAGGGCATGGACGTGGCCGTGACCTTTGACGCCCAGGGCTGCATGTGCGAGGCCGCCATAGCCAATATCGCCATTGTGGACAAGGACGGCATCCTGACCGCGCCGGACATGCGGCATATCCTGGCCGGAACCTCCATGAACGCGGCCTTTCAGGTGGCCCCGGCACGGCTGCCGGTGGTGCAGCGCGACATTCGCCACGAGGACATTGCCCAGGCCAGGGAAATGCTGCTGTTCACCAGCGCCACGCTGTGCGTGGGCGTTACCCATTTTGACGGCAAACCGGTGGGGCAGGGAGAAGGGGCCGGACGGCCCGGCCCGGTGGCCCTCTGGCTCAAGGATGCCCTGCTCAAGCACATGCGCGCCACAGGAACGCCTTTTTAGCTGCCTGCCGGCACGGCGCTTGTGCCCGCCACCGGTCCCTGCCGCCCTGGCGCCATGTGTCTGTGTCGGGGAACCGCCGGCCCGGCAAGGCGGAACCAGCGCGGGGGCGCGATTGTGCTGCCGGCGGCAGCCGGGCGTCTGCCGCGGGAGCCGGTTCCGTGCGTGCGCCTGGTGGCGAGCGCGGGGCAGGGTGCAGAACCGTTGCCCCGTCCCCCCTGTCACGCCGGGCGCCGCGGGCACAGCGCTGTCTTGCCTGTGCCTCGCGTGGCGGCCGTTGTCTGCCCATCAACCCTAATGCGGCCCTGCCGCTTTCCGACGAGAACGCATGAAGTGCAAGATATGCAAGGCGCAGGCCGTGGTGGCCCTGCGCAGCCATAACGCGGCCTTCTGTGCCGACTGCTACAAGGCCTTCTTTGCCCGGCAGGTGGCCAAGGGCATCGAGGGACAGCATCTTTTCACCCGTGACGAGCGCATTCTTGTGGCCCTTTCCGGTGGCAAGGATTCGCTGGCCCTCATGCTGGAACTTTCCCGGCAGGGCTATGACGTCACGGGGCTGCACATTGATCTGGGCATCCCCGGTTCGTCCGCCGCTGCCCGTGCGGTGGTGGAGCGTTTCTGCGCCCGGCACGGGCTGCCCCTCATGGTGCGGGATATGACGGAAGAAGGACTGCCCATTCCGCTGGTCAAGGAGCGCCTTAACCGGCCTGTCTGCTCGGCCTGCGGCAAGATCAAGCGCCACTTTTTCAACAAGGCCGCCCTGGATGGCGGCTTTGACGCGCTGGCCACGGGGCATAATCTGGATGACGAAGTGGCGCGCCTGTTCAGCAATACCCTGCGCTGGGACACGGCCTATCTTTCCGACCAGGGGCCGCGGCTGGACGGCGAGGACGGTTTTGCCCGCAAGGTCAAGCCGCTGTGGCGGCTTACCGAATTTGAAACCGCCAACTATGCCTTTCTTATGGGCATAGAACACCATGTGGCGGCCTGCCCCTACAGCCCGGGCGCCAGTTTTTCCGTACTCAAGGGCCTGCTGCAACGGCTGGAGGCCGCCATGCCCGGCCGCAAGCTGGATTTCTATCAGGGCTTCCTGCAGCGGGGGCGTCCGGCCTTTGCCCGGCAGGAAGCAGAGGGCGGCGATGTGCTGGCGCCCTGCACCCGCTGCGGCTATCCCACATCGTCCGGCAGCACCTGCGGGGTATGCCGCATACGCGCGGCACTGGCTGGCGAGGAGGCATAGGCCAGAGGCAGAACGGGCATAGCTATATTTCAGGAAAAAACTGTTTAGTTTATAAATAAACATTGTCCAGAAAAATCAGGGAAAAGGCGGCCGTGAGGGCAGCGGACCGGCTGCGCACCGGGCTGGTCACCCAGGCCAGGGGCTGACGGATGGCGTCATGCTGCCCGGTGAAGCGCCTGTGACCGCCCCGCGCCGGTGCCTGGCCCCTGACGCGATGCCGCAGGCCGCCGCACGGCAGCCAGAAGAGGAAAGACATGAGCCTGTGGGAAAAGATTCGGAAGCATGACCTCACTCCGGCCAATATCATCAGTTATGCCAGTTTGCGCCTCATGCAGGCGGGGGGCAATCTGCTGGGAACCGTGCGGCTGCGCTGCAAGGCCCGTCTGCTGGGGGTGAAGCTGGGGGCCGGCGTGCGGGCGCATGGTCCGGTGGGTCTGCTGCGCTGGCCGGGGAGCAGCATGGAAATCGGCGCCGGATGCAGCTTTGTTTCCTCGTGGCGGCGTTCCACGGCGGCCACGGTGCTGGCGCCCTGCCGTCTGCGTACCTTTGGCCCCCGTGCGCGCATCGTGCTGGGGGAAGGGTGCGAGCTGACAGGTGCGGCCCTGACGGCCCGTTCCACCAGTATTGTGCTGGGGCGTCGCGTCATGCTGGCGCCCAACTGCATCATTGTGGATTCGGATTTTCATGAGCCATGGCCACCGGAGCGGCGCCATCTGGACCCCGGCATGAAGCACGATGCGCCGGTGCGCATCGGCGATCATGTGTGGCTGGGCATGCACGCGGTGGTGCTCAAGGGCGTGACCATCGGGGAAGGCTCCATTATCGGCGCCGGCAGCGTGGTGACGCGGGACATACCCCCCCTGTGCGTGGCCGTGGGAGCGCCGGCCCGGGTGGTGCGCCGGCTCACGCCGGAGGAAGCCGCGGGCCGGTGCCTGCCCCCGGAAGAGGGCCTGAGCCAGTCCGTGGACGCCATGATGGCAGCGCAGGGTGCCTGCCCGCCGGCAGACGACGCGTGCGCAACGCAGGAGCGCTCGGGAGATTAGCATGTCCGTGGCGGACTATATGGCCGCTCTGCTGGCATCGCCCCTTTTTGCCGGCCAGATTCGCGAGCATCGTCTGCTGCCCGGCAGCGAGGCCAGGTATGCCGCGCCGCGCCGCGGCTGGCCAGCGGCCGTGCAGCGCCTGCTGGATGCCGGGGGCATACAGTTGTACAGCCACCAGGCCCTGGCCACGGATCACATCCGGGCCGGGCATGACGTGGTGGTAGCTACGCCCACGGCCAGCGGCAAGAGCCTCATCTACAATCTGCCCGTGCTGGAACGCCTGCTGACGGATCCCGATGCCCGGGCGCTCTATCTTTTTCCGCTCAAGGCCCTGGCCCAGGATCAGCTGGCTGCCCTGGACCGTCTCTGCGCCTGCTGGCCGGCATCCGCCCGGCCCCGTGCGGCCCTGTATGACGGGGATACCACGGACCATTTCCGCCGCAAGATACGGCGCGATCCGCCGCAGATCCTCATTACCAATCCCGAAATGCTTCATCTGGCCATTCTGCCGCATCATGAGCAGTGGGCGGCCTTTCTGGCCGGCCTGAGTCATGTGGTGGTGGATGAAGCCCATATCTACCGGGGCGTCTTTGGCGCACACATGGCGCAGGTGTTCCGGCGGCTCAATCGCCTGGCCGGACGGTACGGGGCGCGCCCCACCTATGTTTTCTGCACGGCCACGGTGGGCAATCCCGGCGAGCTGGCCGGCGCTCTCTGCGGGGCGGACGAGAACGGCGCTGCGCCGGTGGTGGTGGACCAGTCCGGCGCGCCGCAGGGGCCGCGCCATGTGGTCTTCATCGATCCGGAGCAGAGTCCGGCCACAGCGGCCATCGCGCTGCTCAAGTCCGCGCTGGCCAGGGGCCTGCGCACCATTGTCTACTGCCGTTCGCGGCGCATGACCGAGCTGGTGAGCCTCTGGGCCGGCAGTCTTTCCGGTCGCTATGCCGGACGCATTGCCGCCTATCGGGCGGGCTTTCTGCCCGAGGAGCGCCGCAGCATCGAGGCCCGCATGGCCTCCGGCGAGCTGCTGGCCGTGGTGAGCACCAGCGCCCTGGAACTGGGCATCGACATCGGCGGCCTGGATATCTGCATTCTGGTGGGCTATCCGGGGACCATCATGGCCACCCTGCAACGGGGGGGACGTGTGGGCCGCGCCCGTCAGGAATCGGCGGTGCTGCTGGTGGCCGGCGAGGACGCCCTGGACCAGTACTTCATGCGGCATCCGGCGGATTTCTTTGCCCGGCCGCCGGAACGGGCCGTGGTCAATCCGCAGAATCCCGTCATCCTGGCCCGGCATCTGGAATGCGCGGCTGCGGAAATGCCCCTGCGGGCCGACGAACCGTGGCTGCGTCAGGAGCAGACCCGCTGCCTGCTGGACGCGCTGACGCGCCAGGGGACCCTGCTGCGCACGGCCGAGGGGGACCAGTGGCTGGCGGCCCGCAAGCGCCCGCAGCGCCATGTGGACCTGCGCGGCGCCGGGCAGTCCTGCAGCATCGTGGATACGGAGGGGCGCGTCATCGGCGCGGTGGATGCCTTCCGGGCCTGGCGCGAGACGCATCCCGGCGCGGTCTATCTGCATCAGGGCCGGAGCTATGTGGTGCAGGAGCTGGATACCGACCGTGGCCGCGTGCTGGTGAAGCCGGAAAAGGTGGGCTGGTTCACGCGGGTGCGCGGCCAGAAGAGCACGGATATTCTGGAAGAGTACGAGCGTCTGCCCCTGGGGCGCGGCCTGGTCTGCCGGGGACGCCTGCGCATCATGGACCGGGTGACGGGCTATGAAAAGCGCAGCACATCGGGGAACCGCCTGCTGACCATTGTGCCGCTGGAGGCTCCGCCCCAGGTCTTCGAGACCGAGGGCCTGTGGTACGTCATTCCCGACAGTGTGCGGCAGGAGCTGGAAGCGGCCTTTGTACACTTCATGGGATCCATTCATGCCGTGGAGCATGCGGCCATCGGCATGCTGCCGCTGCTGGTCATGGCGGACCGTAACGACTTTGGCGGCATTTCCATTCCGCTGCATCCGCAGGTGGGGCTGGCCTGTGTCTTCATCTATGACGGCCTGCCCGGCGGCGCCGGGCTGACGCGCCAGGGCTTCCGTCAGGCCGGCGAGCTGCTGCGCATTACCCGTGAGGCCATTGCTTCCTGCCCCTGCGAGGACGGCTGCCCGTCCTGCGTGCATTCCCCCAAGTGCGGTTCGGGCAACCGGCCCATCAGCAAGGGGGGCGCCGTACAGCTGCTGGATGCCCTGCTGGCTGCCGGAGGCCAGGCCGAGGGGCAGGAACTGGCCCGCACGCTGCATCTGTCCCCAGCGCCGGAGCGCGGCCTGGGTCGGGACGTGGCCGCCATGGCTGCGGCGGGACGGACGAGCGCACCGGACGCAGCGGACGCGCCCTGCCGCACGCTGGAAAGTGGCACCGCAGCACAGGTAGAGGAAAGGGGTCATGCGGCAGAGCACGGCATGCCCCGCCAGCCGGAGCCGCAGCCCGTGGCGTCGCTGCCGGATGAAAATCAGCCGGGCGAAGCGCCCCGTGCGCTGCCGCAGGAGGAGGAAGCCGGGGAAGCGCTGCCCCCCTTTGTGGTTTTTGATGTGGAAACCCGGCGCAGCGCTGCCGAGGTGGGGGGCTGGCACATGGCCTCGCGCATGGGCGTCAGTGTGGCCGTGGCCTATGACAGCCGGGACGGCAGCTTTCATGCCTTTGGGGAGGACTCGCTGGACGGTCTGTTCCGTCTGCTGCGTTCCGGGCCGCTGGTGGTGGGCTTCAACAGTCTGCGTTTTGACTATGCGGTGCTGGCACCCTTTGCGCCCTATGATATGCGGGTGCTGCCCACGCTGGACCTGCTGAAACACATGGAAAGCCGCCTGCATTACCGGGTTTCGCTGGACAACGTGGGGCAGGCCACGCTGGGCGAGGCCAAGAGTGCCGACGGCTTGCAGGCCCTGCGCTGGTGGAAGGAAGGACGCCTGGACGAGATCGCCGCCTATTGCCGCAGGGATGTGGACATCACGCGGCGCATCTATGAATTCGGCTGCCGGCACGGCTATGTGCTGTTCAGCAACAAGGCCGGGCAGCGGGTGCGCCTGCCCGTGGATTTCAGGTCGGCATCATGACACGGAAAGAAGTGCGCGCGGCGCTGCCGCGCTGGCGTCGTGCGGTGCATGCCCATGCGGAAGAGGGCTGGACCGAATTCTGGACAACGGCCTGTGTGGCGCAGACGTTGCAAGGACTGGGCCTCACGCCCCGTCTGGGGAGGGAGGTGCTGGACGCCGGGGCGCGGATGGGACTGCCTGCGCCGGACGTGCGGGCAGCCGCCAGGCGCCGTGCGGCTGCCGAGGGGGCGGATGCCACCCTGCTGGCCCGCATGGGAGATGCCACGGGGGTGGTGGTGGAGGTGGGGCCGGTGGACCAGCCCGTGGTACTGGCCCTGCGTTTTGACATGGATGCCCTGCCGTTGCAGGAAAGCCGGGAACCGGAGCATGTGCCGGCGGCAGGGGGCTATGCCTCGCGGCATGCCGGTCAGTGCCATGCCTGCGGCCATGATGCCCATGTGACCCTGGGTCTGGGGCTGGCGGCCTGCCTTCAGGCGGAGGGCGCGCCGGCGCTGCGGCAGCGGGTGCGGCTCATTTTTCAGCCGGCGGAAGAAGGCGTGCGCGGCGCAGCCTGCCTGCGGGCGCACGTGACAGGGGTTCCCTGGTTCCTGGCCGTGCATCTGGGGCTGGGCCAGCCTTCCGGAACGCTGATCACCGGCGCCACGGGGCTTATGGCCAGCACCAAGTTTGATGCCCTGTTCACGGGCCAGGCCGCCCATGCCGGCAAGGCGCCGGAGCAGGGACGCGACGCCCTCAAGGGCGCGGCGGCGGCACTCATGGGCCTGCATGATCTGCCGCGTTACGGCAGCGGCGAAAACCGCGTGCATGTGGGCTGCCTGCGGGGAGGAACCGCCCGCAATGTGGTGGCGGACCGTGCCCTGCTGCAAGGAGAGACCCGCGCCGTCACCTGCGACATGGCCGAAGACCTTTTTGCCCGCGCCCGCGAGGTTCTGGCCGGCGCTGCCGCCATGTACGGCCTGGGCTGCCGCATAGACCTGGCAGGGCAATGTCCTGCGGCGGACAGCGATGCCGCCTTTGCCGCACAGCTGGCCCGATGGGCGCGGGAGGTGCGGCTGGAAAACGGGTGTGCCGCCTTTGCCCGCGTGGGCGAGCGGGTCAGTATGGGCGCCAGCGATGATGCCGCCACCTTCATGCGTGCCGTGCAGCAGCAGGGCGGCCAGGCGGCCTATGCCATTCTGGGCAGCAGCGGACCGGCGGGGCATCATGATCCGCGCTTTGACCTGGACGAATCCGTGCTCTGGCCCGGCGTGCTCTGGCTGGAAAGCGTCTGTCGCCATCTGGCCTGACACAGGGCGAGCGGCGTTTTGGCGGACGGGCACGGCATACGCAGCCTGCGGTCACCGCAGCAGCGCAGGGCGTGCGCAGGAATGAGACAGCCGGGAAAGACGAATAGATATGTTCGCCTTTCCCGGCTGTCTTTCCAGGGGCATCATGATGCTGCCGCCGGAGACTGCCTGCCGCAGGGCCGGGAGCGGCGCAGCGGCGGGGCAGACCGGGGCTTGTGTGCGTAATGCTAGGAGGCGCTGCCGCTCAGCACCCGGCGGATGCCGCGGATGGCCTGCCGTGTGCGCTGATCGTTTTCGATGAGGGCAAAGCGCACGTGGTCGTCCCCGTAGGCGCCAAAGCCCAGCCCGGGCGAGACGGCCACCTGGGCTTCGGTGAGCAGCAGCTTGGAGAATTCCACGGAACCCATCTTGCGGAATTCCTCGGGAATGCGCGCCCAGACAAACATGGTTGCCAGGGGGGAGGGCACTTCCCAGCCGATGCGGTTCAGGCCTTCGATGAGGCAGTCGCGGCGCTGGCGGTAGATGTCGCATATCTGCGTCACTTCCTCGTCGCCGCTGCGCAGGGCCACGGTGGACGCAATTTGCACAGGCTGGAAAATGCCATAGTCCAGATAGCTCTTGATGCGGGCCAGGGCATGGATGAGCCGGGGATTGCCCAGGCAGAAGCCCACGCGCCAGCCGGGCATGGAGTAGCTCTTGGACATGGTGTAGAATTCCACGCCCACGTCCTTGGCGCCCTTGGCCTGCAGGAAGCTGGGAGCCTTGTAGCCGTCAAAGGCCAGGTCGGCATAGGCCAGATCATGAACAACCCAGATGTGGTTTTCCTTGGCAAAATCCACCAGCTTTTCAAAGAAGGCCAGATCGGTCACTTCCGTGGTGGGATTGTGCGGATAGCAGAGAAAGAGCAGCTTGGGACGGGGCCAGGCCTGCTTGGTGGCGGTGGTCAGGTCTTCAAAAAAGTCCCGGCCGGGGCCGATGGGCACGCTGCGCACATCCGCGCCGGCAATGATGGGCGCGTATTTGTGGATGGGATAGGTGGGATCGGGAGCCAGCACCACATCGCCGGGCGACAGCATGGCCAGGGAAAGATGGGCCAGGCCCTCCTTGGACCCCAGGGTGACAATGGCTTCCGTTTCGGGGTCAAGGTCCACGTCATACAGGCGCTTGTAGCGTTCGCAGATGGCGTCGCGCAGATGGGGAATGCCCTTGGACAGCGAGTAACGGTGGTTTGCCGGCTTCTGTGCGGCTTCCGTCATCTTGTCCACAATATATTGCGGGGTGGGAATATCGGGATTGCCCATGCTGAAGTCCACGATATCCACGTTCTGCCGGCGGAGCTTCATCTTGAGATCGCCCACAACGGCAAAGACATAGGGGGGCAGACGCTGTATACGCGAGAACTCTTCCATAAACGGATTCTCCTGATATGGGTAGATACACATTTCCGTACATGCCAGCGCATCCTGCCTTTGTAAAGTTCAGGCAGGGCGCGGGAGCGCGTTGCGCGTCTTGTGCCACAGGGAACAAGGCAAAAACGGGGCGTTTACAGGCCATTTTGGCGTCTGAACGGCGACATATGGTCCGTTTTTGCGGCAGAATTCCCCTGATGGCGAGATTATGACGCGAGTATGCAGCCCCGCGTTCCCCGAACAGGCCCAGGGGGCACGAGCGGCCCATCGGCCGGAAATGCCCTTGATATCAGGATGTTATTGTACGAACGATGTGTCTTTTTCTTTTTCCCCTGGAAAAATTGGAAAAAATTTTTTTCAGCAGGGGAGAAATCCGGCAGACAGCCCTTGTGAAGAGCGTATACAAAAGCCTGTGACCAGCCTCGCGGCAGGTGCTTTCCGTGCGGCACAGGGGCCGGAAGCTGGAAGACGGAAGAGTGGCAATGCGCTGTGCCGAGCTGCCTGCACCCAGACGGTTTCAGGGGGCGGTGACAGGGGATGCCCCGGAGATGCAGGCAAAGCGGCTGCCCGGTACCGGTCGCGCACGGGAGCCTCATGCGGGCGGATACGGTCCAGAGCGGGGAGGGGCTGCCTGCTGCGCGACGGCGCCGCTCGGCACCGGATCAGCCACCCGACATGGACGGGCCAGCGCCGGATGTGCGCCACGTCAGCGGCGGGAGGCGGCAGCGCCACGGGCGGGCCGATCCTTGCCGGCAGCGGCACGCAGGGCCTTGAGATGCTTGTGGATGGCATTGAGCGAGCACTGCTTGCCCATGCACTCCCTGATTTCGGCCAGGGTCATGTGCACATCACTGCGCACAAGGTCATCCAGCTCCTGGAGTTCGCTTGCCGAAAAGATGGCGGCACGGTGCCCGCGCGGGCGGGCCTGAAGGCGCTCTTCCTGGGAATATTCCCTCAGCCAGCGGCTGACGGTATTGGGGTGGTAGCCCACAAGATGGGCAATCTGTTGCAGGCTAAGGCCCAGCGCCTGCGCCCGGACGGCAATCTGGCGTATTTCGGGACTGGCGGTCTTCATGCGATGAAAAAACGGGGGAAGAAGGGTTTGCCCCTTCTTCCCCCGGAAGGGCATCAGAGCTTGAGTGCGGCCATGCCCAGTTCAAGTGCCTTGAGATTGACATCCTGGAGCTTGGGGGCCAGGTACTTGCCGATGGCGGCTTCCAGGTCCTTCACGCCAAAGGGCAGAATGCCGGAGGCGCAGGCCACGCTGAGCAGAACCGTATTGCCCGCCTGGACGGAGCCGGCTTGCAGGCCCAGTTCGCGACAGGGGATGAACTGGCACAGCCCGGCCACGCGGCGGACCTGGCTTTCCACCTCTTCCAGGGTGGGGTAGTGCGCGCCGCCCAGCGAGACGCTGAGGGGCGGCAGAGGGTCGGCGCTGGAGAATACCGCGCCGCCGGGCCGCAGATAGGGCAGGCCGCGCAGGGTTTCCAGCGGTTCAAAGCCCAGCAGCACGTCGGCTTCGCCCAGGTCGAGCTTGGGCGAACGCCAGCCGCCGAGCAGCAGGACGGATTCCACGACACCGCCGCGCTGGGCCATGCCGTGCACTTCGCCGGCCACCACGTCCAGCCCGGCATCCATGGCCGTGCGGGCCAGCAGGGTGGTGGCCGTCAGGGTGCCCTGGCCGCCCACACCGGTGAAGTAGATACGCATACGCTTTTGTTTTTCCGTATTCATGAGAACCTCGCAATGGCAGCGGGCTAGTTGCGGCGCCGGGCCTTGAAGGAATGGGGAGCCACCTGCAGACAGACCATGCAGCCGGAGCAGAGGCTTTCGTCCACGGCAAGGGCGTCACCGTCCTTGTAGAACGCGGGACAGGCCAGCGTTTCCAGGCAGTGCGCGGCATCGGGACCCTGTTCGCGCACTTCGGCCACCTGCGGCTGCACCTTCTTGAGCTGACGGCGGGCATACAGGGCGCAGGGTTCTTCGGTGATGAGCACGCGCACGCCGGACTGCTGCTTCATTTCTTCCAGCGTCTTCATGACGGCCTTGACGTTGAAGGAGCGCACCTTGGTGCAGCTGGTCACGCCCATGGCCCGCACAATGGCCTCGATGTCCAGGTGGCAGGCATCGTCACCCAGCATTTCCTGCATCATGCCCGGATTGGGCTGATGGCCGGTCATGGCGGTGGTGCCGTTATCCAGAATGACCACCAGCAGATTGTGCTGGTTGAAAACGGCATTGGCCAGCCCGGTCATGCCGGAATGGAAGAAGGTGGAATCGCCGATGAAGGCCACCACCGGCTTGCCGGAGGCCCGGGCAAAGCCGCTGCCGGCCGAAATGGAAGACCCCATGCACACCAGAAAGTCCGCGCACTTGAGCGGCGGCAGCATGCCCAGGGTATAGCAGCCGATATCGCTGGAATAGTAGGCATCGTCGCCAAAGACCTGCCGCACGGCATAGAAGACCGCCCGGTGCGAGCAGCCGGCACAGAGATTGGGGGGACGGCCGGGCAGGGCCGCAATCTGGGCATTGCTGCCCTTGAGCGGCGCGGGGCAGCCCAGAAAGGCCGCCAGACGGCGCAGGGTGAGCGTGGTGGAATATTCGTCCAGCTCGGTGAGGGTGGCATCCTTGCCTTCCAGCAGGGCCTTGCAGCCTTCGCGCTGGGCCAGGGCACGCACGTCATGTTCCAGCAGGGCCGGCCCTTCCTCAAGAATGAGCACGCGGTCGCACTTTTCCAGAAAGGCCGTGATGCGCTTTTCGGGCAGGGGCCAGGTCATGCCCAGTTCCAGCACGCGAACCCGGTCTTCCCAGCCGCCGGAGGCCAGGGCATCGGCCAGGTAGTTGCGGGCCACGCCGCTGGTGATGATGCCCAGGCGGGAATCGGCGCCATGCTCCGTATTGAAGCGGCTGGTCTCTGCCAGGGCACGGGCCTTTTCCATGATCTCGAGGATGGCCGCATGCCGCTTGCGGGCCACGGCCGGCACGGGCACAAAGCGGCCGGGGTTGCGCTCAAAGGGCACCATGGTCCGGCTGGCGGGCAGATCGTCGAATTCCACGGGGCCGCGCATGTGGTTGATGCGGGTGGTGGTGCGCATGAGCACCGGCTGTTGCAGCTCACGGGCCAGGCGGAAGGCCTCGCGGGTCATGTCGTGGGCTTCCTGGGCCGAGGCCGGTTCAAAGCAGGGCAGCATGGCCGCGCGAGCATAGGAGCGGTTGTCCTGTTCGTTCTGGCTGGAATGGCAGCCGGGGTCATCGGCACTGAGAATGACCAGGCCGCCCGGCAGTCCCGTATAGGCCGAGGTGAACAGGGGGTCGGCCGCCACATTAAGGCCCACGTGCTTCATGGTCACAAGGCACATGGCCCCGGCCAGCGCACCGCCGGCGGCCACTTCAAAGGCCACTTTCTCGTTGACGGCATATTCCAGTTTGTAGCGATCCTTTCCGCCCAGACGGCGGAAGGTGTCCGGAACTTCGGAAGACGGCGTGCCGGGATAACAGGTGACCATGTGCACACCGGCTTCCAGAGCGCCGCGCACGATGGCCTCGTTTCCCAGCAGCAGGTGGCGTTCGCCACGGCCGCCGTCCAGCAGGGGATGTTTGCTCATGGGATCTCCTCGCATGCCTGTCTTGCAGGCAGAAACCGTCCGGCATCAGGCCGGACGGTGAAATGTTCAGGGGCTATTTGCTGGTCTGGGCATCCGCCGCGGCGGGGGCGGCACCCAGGCTGGCGGCGCGGTAGGCGTAATAGGGCCGGTCTTCCTCGTCGCCGCTCTGGGCCAGCTTGCCAAAGGCCGTGGCCGCCACGTCATTCTGGCCGGCCGCCAGGGCCGCTTCGGCCACCATGCGCAGGATGGCCGGCGCCGCGGAAGGATCCACCCGGCTGCCCAGCGTTTGCAGAACAGCCAGCGCCTCGCTGGCGGCCTCGGCCGTGCCTGTCTGCATGAGGGCGCCGCACTGGGCCAGCAGGGCCGCAAGCCCCAGGGCGCCTTCACTGTCCAGCCGGGCGGCCTCGCCATAGGCGCGGGCGGCCTGTGCCCAGTCGCCATCTTCGGCGGCGCTGCGGGCCTGTTCCACAAGAATGGCATAGCGGCTCTGTTCCGGGGCATCCTTGGCCAGGGCGGCCAGGGCCTGCGTGCGCTCTGCGCCCTTCTTGGTGAGGACAATGCGGGTCAGCTCGTTGCGGGCGTCCTCGCTGGCGGATTCCGTATGCCAGTTCCAGATGCCGGCACCGATGATGGCCGCCAGCAGCAGCACCACCACGGCAGTGATGGCCCCCGCATGGCGCAGGATGAACTGGAGGAGCGGGGCCGTCTCCGCGCTCACTTCGGAGCGCAGGTCGTTGAGCAGGGCAGGGGACGGCTGGGAACTGGGCTGGGAATTGGGGATCATCACGTGGCTCCTTGGGTGACGAAATGGGCCTGCCGCAGGGCTTTTCTCCAAACGGCAAGGCATTGAGAATAGGTCACAAGGACGGAGCTGTCAAAATAATTCCCGTTCCGCGCACGGCTTGCCCTTGGTGGCGGCTGACGGTATAATTGCATAATTCGTCATCAGGAAAAGGAGTTCCCATGACCCTTGCAGAAGACATGGCCGGTATCGGCGCCAGGGCGCAGCGTGCGGCCAGGGTGCTGGGCAGCGCCGCTCCGGCGGCCAAGGTTGCGGCACTGGAAACGCTTGCCTCCCTGCTGGAAACCCGGGCCGATGCGCTCATGGCAGCCAATGCCCGTGACCTGGAGGCTGCCCGGCGGAAAGGGCTGGATGCTCCCCGCATGGACCGCCTGACCCTTACACCGGCCATTCTGGCCGACATGGCCGGAGCCTGCCGTCATGTGGCCGGCCTGCCCGATCCCATCGGAGCACTGGACAGCCAGTGGCAGCGCCCCAACGGCCTGCTGGTGGGGCGCATGCGCGTGCCCCTGGGCGTCATTGCCATGATTTACGAGGCCCGGCCCAATGTGACCATTGACGCGGCCATTCTCTGCCTCAAGGCGGGCAATGCCGTCATTCTGCGCGGGGGCAGCGAGGCCCTGCATTCCAATACGGCCCTGGCGGGCCTGTTGCAGGAAGCCCTGGCCGCCGCGGGCCTGCCGGCCCATGCCGCCCAGCTGGTCACCAGCACGGACCATGCCGCCGTCACGGCCCTGTGCAAACTGGATCAGTATATTGATGTCATCATCCCGCGCGGCGGGGAAAGTCTGGTCCGCACCGTCACCGAGGCGGCCACCATGCCGGTGCTCAAGCATTTCAAGGGCGTGTGCCATCTTTTTGTGGATCAGTCCGCTGATCTGGAGGCGGCCGAGAACATTGCCTTCAATGCCAAGGTGCAGCGCCCCGGCGTGTGCAATGCGCTGGAATGCCTGCTGGTGCACCGGGACGTGGCTGGGGCCTTCCTGCCGCGGGTGGCGGCCCGTCTAGGCGCGGCCGGCGTGGAGTTTCGTGCCTGTCCGGTGTCGCTGCCCCTGCTGGGTCCCACGGCCGTACCGCAGCAGCCCGACGATCTGGGGCAGGAATTTCATGATCTCATCCTGGCCGTGCGCGTGGTGGATGACCTGGATGCCGCCCTGGAGCATATTGCCCGCTACGGCTCGCACCATACGGAAGTGATCTGCACCAATGACCATGCCCGGGCCATGCGCTTTGTGCGCGAGGCCGATGCCTCCATGGTGGGCATCAATGTGTCCACACGCTTCAATGATGGCGGGCAGCTGGGCCTTGGGGCGGAAATCGGCATTTCCACGTCCAAGCTCCATGCCTATGGCCCCATGGGCGTGCAGGAACTGACCACCACCAAGTTCATGGTGCTGGGGCAGGGGCAGGTCCGCCAGTAGATGCCCTGCGCTGTTGCAGGCCCGCTGCTGGGGCGGGCCATCCTGGGCGGCAGTTTCAATCCGCCACATGTGGGACACCTGCGTCTGGCCATTGAGGTGCGCGAAGCCCTGGGGCCGCTGGTGGACAGGCTGGAACTCATGCCCTGTGCCAATCCGCCGCACAAGTCCGCGCGCGGCCTGCTGCCCTTTGCCCTGCGGGCAGACATGGTGCGGGCGGCCATCCGCGGTCTGCCCGGCATCATGCTGAATACGGAGGAGGGGCAGCGTCAGGGCCTTTCCTATACCTGGGACACGCTGTCCGTTTTTCGGGCCAGAGAGCCGGAGCGGCCGCTGTATTTTGTGCTGGGCACGCCGGATTTTGCCCTGCTGCATACCTGGCATCGCGGACTGGAACTGCCCCGGCTGTGTCATTTTGTGGTGGTGCCCCGCGGCGAACGGGACCACGGCTTTTTTGTGGAGGCGGCGCGGCGCCTGTGGCCGGCAGCAGAGGAACATGCCCCCGTGCTGCCCGGCAGTCACTGCATGGCCCTGCCGGGCGGCGGGCTGGCCCATTATCTGCCCCTGCCGTGGCTGGCCGTGAGTGCCTCGCGCATCCGGCAGCGCTGGCTGGCCGGGCGCAATGTGGACTATCTCATGCCGCAGGCCGTGGAGGACCTGCTGCGCCTGCGCCGCGAGGAAGTGGTCCGGCACTGGCGGGATGACCGCACGGTGTCTGGCGCGGATGCCCTTTGCCCTGATGCATAGCGGTGCTGCCGGCCTGGCGCTGCGTGCCGCCGTGGCGGATGTCCGTTTTCAAAGACTTGCCTTTTGGCCCGAAACAGACTATTTCTTGATTTCGGCCTTCGACGAAACGTCGATACTCCGGTGGGAGAGGTAGCGAAGTTGGCCGTAACGCGCTCGACTCGAAATCGAGTTATCGGTTAATAGCCGGTACGTGGGTTCGAATCCCACCCTCTCCGCCAGAAATTGTAGAAGTCCTTTTGGGTATATAATTGCCTGAAAGGACTTTTTTTATGCGCGCTGCGTTCATCAAAATGCAGGATGGAACAAGAAAAGTCTCCATACGTTCCTATCGTTTGTCAGCACATCGCAAATATCGGCACATTTTATGCAAAGAACTTAGTGCATTTTTCAGTAAAAAATATGCCGGTATCCTCTCATGGGCATTTTCCCCCCTGTATTATTGGCGGCAACGCCCCTCCTGGTGTATACAGGATGCGGTACCACGGCTGCGCACAGGGTGGATAGTCATATTGTTTTTAGCGCTCGAAGGGTGGTTGCAAACGGCGGAAGGGAGCAGATATGAGCAGGGATATTTCCCGAGTAGACACGACCATACCCGTTCCGGGACATGGCGTGGGGGCGTTGTCTCAGGAACAGCCTGACATTTCCGTTGCCGGAAAGGTCTTGCGTGACGCGCCGCCCCTTCTGCAGGATGCGCTTGATGTGGCAAAGGAAATGGCCATTGTGCCGGAGCGGGACCTTCCTGAAGCGACGCTGCATCAGCGCAATGCAGAAACATCGGAAACCCGCGCCCGACGTGATGCCGACGCCGCCACGGTACATGACGACGGCATGGCGAAGCTGGAGCCGGCAGCGTCTGCGCTGCCACGGCAGCAGGTCGGGCAGTTCGTGCCGCCGGTCTTCAACCATGTTCCTGAAATTCGCATGAGTGCATGTGGCGAGGCCTTGGCCGACGAACCATCCGCCAAGGCCGTCAGGGCTGCCCCGGCAGAAGGGCCTGACAGATGGCAGACACAAGAGAGCGAGGGGCTGGCGGATGCCCCCGTTTTCGCTCCGGCGGCTGCCCAGGGGGAAACTGTCGCCCCTGCATCAGGTCTGTCCGCCGCAGACACGGCCGGAACCGTCACCGCACAGGAGGCGCTCGAGCCGGAGGCGCCTTCCGCCGCGGCAAAGGCTGAAGATACGACATCCGTTGCGGCAGCGCAGGGGGATGCCGAGGTGGACGAATCCGCCGATATGCCGCTTGAGGAGCGCATGCGCGAGCTGGAGGTGCCCGAAGAACTGTTTGCCATGCTGCGCGATTTCAAACCCGGCCTGTTGCGTGGGCAGAACATGACCATGGAGCAGCTGCGCAGCCATGAGGCCAGGCTGGCCGACCTGCTCGATGCGGCGCCTGCCGGGGAAGCGCAGGAAGTATCGTATACCGCCATGCTCAAGGCGCGCCTCATGGAAAGCCGGATTCAGCTGACCAATGCCATCGAGAGCCGCACGCATCTTGACGAGCGGCTGGGGGACCTTGATGCCCTGCGGCACGCCGAAGGCATCGGCAAGGCCAGGAGTATGGATACGCTGGCTGATCTCTCTCTTATCTGGCGCAACGGCAGGGAGCAGACGCAGCTCATGGAGCAGATGGCGGCGGGCGATCCGCAGGCCCTGCAGGAGGCTGCCGAAGGTCTGGAGCTGGGCATCGGCGTGGTGGGGGACGATCTTGCCGTGCTGGAAGATTCGCTGGTGGAAACGGCGGCCATCCTGCTCGAGCGCTTCCAGACGGCGCAGCCGCCGCTAACGCATGACACGCTGCGTGATCTGGCCCGATTGTCCCTGCATGCCGGACAGCGCCCCGAGGTCATTCTGGAGCTGGTGCAGCAGGGTCTGGTCTGGGCGGGCGCGCAGGGCCACCGGGATACGCTTGTCCGCGTGCTTGCCGCCGGCGCCACCGAGATACAGCAGCAGACGGGCCTGGCCGACAGGGCCAGCCGTGCCGAGGTCCTGCGCTATGTGGACATGGTTTTTCAGGGGGCCTATCCAGAATACGCCGACACGGCGCTGGAACTGAAAAAACTGCTGGTACCCGGGCACGAGCGGGAAGTGGAGTTGCAGCATCAGTGCACGGTGGCCAGCCGGCACCTGCTGAGCCTTCTGCTTGTTGGCGAAGAGGCGTCCGGCAAGAGCCGCGCAGCGGCCCTGGAACGAACGCTCCACGGCATGGCCACGGCCTCGGCACGTTCCTTTCTGCTCACACCGGACATTGTGGGCAGTCTGACCAGAAAGGTGGATATCCCGGACTTCAATTATCATATCGCGCATGTGGCCCTGTTGCAGAGACGGGCGGTCAATGCCGGTCTGCTGCCCCTGACGGGAGCGGAGGCCGTGCATCCGGGCGATGTCAGGGCCTGGTGTCAGGCCCTGGGCCTGGACACACGTACCGTAGATTATGCCGAAGAACTGGGCCGAAACCTTGAGGATCCGAAGTACGGCGCCTACTGCCGGCGCGAGTTGCAGCGCGCCTGCGACCACTTTGTACGGGGCTTTCGGGGAGAGACGGAACTTCTTGCTGCGGGACGCCTGGTCCTCAAGCGTGCCAGGCTGACTGGCACATCGGGAGCCGCCCGGCGGGAACACAGCCTGTACGAAAGTTCTCCCGAATATCTGGCCCGTCTGGCGCTGGATCATCATATCGTCAACCTTACCGGTCTCATCCGCCCCGAGGATCGCTTTGTCCAGGGCGGCACGGGCATGACGCTGGATGGCGCTGCCATTGACGCGGCCATGGTCAGAAAGACAGGCGCCCTGTATGCCAACATGCTTGGCGGTGAATCTCCCGACGATGCCCGGCGGGCGGTGACGGAAAAGGCGCAGAAACGGCGCGCATTTCTGAGCGATCTGCAACGCTTTGAAGATCACGCGGGCACCATGCGGGCACTTGCCCGCAGTACCGGCGAAATTGTCCGGTTGCGCGCCACCATGACCCGCCATGAAAAACGTGTCAGGGAGAGGGAGCTGGACAGGAGCCTGCTGCAACCCAGCTGGCCGCACCGGCGCGCCGGCAGAATGGCTGTTTGCAAGACCGTGCTGGCCATCGAAAATCTGCACAAGGATCTGTCTGCGCTGCCGCCGGATGCTCCCGGGGCGGAAAGGACTGACCTGCTGCGCCGGATAGACGGTCTGCTGGGGGAACTGCATGGCGTCAGCCCCTTTACGCTGAGTCATAGTTTCCGCCACCGCAACGATACGCCTGATCTGGAAACCGTGCTGCGGCTCATGCTGCCGCGTGCCCGTGCCCTGCGATTCTTTGAGGCGCCCATCAAGGTCAACGGCTTGTTCAGCACGCGGGCCGGGGAAACCCTGCGCCGCATCCGTCAGACCCGCGCCGAAATCGGCCGGTTGCAAAAGCGTATCGATCACAGCCGAAAGATGCTGGGAAAGCAGATCGGCAAGGAAAATATCCGGCAGATCCAGCAGACGATTACCGCCGGTCTGTACAAGGTTTTTGTGGAATCTCAGCAGCCCGTCAGTCTGTTCAGCATCCGTGATCCGCAAACCGGACGCGCCGTGCGCGAGCAGCTCAGAACCTGGGGGCTGCCCGTGGATGCCGGCCTGACGAAGCAGTTCATCAGGCTCACGCTGATCTCGCTGACAAAGGCCGATGGCACCCTGGACCAAAAGGCACTGCGCCGCGCTGCCGGCAGAACGTCGCTGGACTTTGCCGGCAGGGAAAGCGTGGAGGCCATGAAGCGGGAATGGCGTGACGAGGGCCTGAGCCGCCTTGCGGCCCGAAAGCGGACACGGGACTTCATCAATACCACGCTTCTGTCCGACGCGCGCCGCCGGGCAGAAGGCGTGCATGCGCTCATGCGTGAGGCGTCTCTTCCGGGCAGCGGCTTTGTCTATGACAGGACGCGCGGCATGGTCATGGATACCGGTGCCATCTTCACGCCCACCACCACGCCCGGTTCGCTGATCAACCGGGTCAACGTGGCGCATCCGCTTTCCCTGCGCCTGCGGCTCATGCACAATAACAGTCTCACGGTATGCAATGCGGGCCAGGGCTGCTATCAGGTCCTGCTCAAGGGGGGGCTTGCCGCATCCATCGGGGCCACCATGAAAAGCAGCATCCCCGGAAGTGCTGGCAAGGCCGTGGTGGGCGGCAACATAGGCCACAGAAGCGAACATGGCCTGGCCCTGACCTTTTCCAGCGCCGGAGATTGCGAGGCCTTTCTCAACGTCTTCATGCGCCCGGATTCCGGGATGCACCTGCATTCGTCGGAGCGCCCCGACATGTCCACACTGCTGGCCGCCACGCAGATACGCTTCATCGACGGCAGCACCGTTTCCGCCGATGTGTCCACCGGCATTACCTCGACGCTGTTTCAGACAGCGCTGGGGCACGGTTCTGTGGCCTCGCTGGCAGGCACGGCCTCGCTGGCTCTTGCCGGCGAGATGACGCGACAGGTGGAGCAGAATGCCTGGGGTGAAACCACCACCTTCAGCCTCAAGGGGCGTGCATCGCTGATGGCCAGTGCTTCTGCGGGCCTGATACACGACACGACCATGTTTTCCAGTCGCAAGACCACCGTGGCACGGAGCCTGTCGCTGGACCTGGAACAGCGCTTCAAGCTGGCCACCGGGCCGAAGGGCCTGCAAACCTCCTGCTGCGCGGAGACGGAATGCCAGGTCGGTTCGTTGCAGGGGGGGATCACCCGGGACGTGGCGCGCCTTCTGCTGCTGCCCTCCGCCGTGCGCCAGCGCATGGAGCAGGACCCGGTGTTCTGCAGCGCGTTTGAAAAACTCCTGCGCGGCCTGCCGCCGACGGCCAGGCTTACGGTACACCGCGATCTGAAGCCCGCCGTGCTGGAAAAGGCGCGCGGCCTGTTCATCAGGGCACGCATGGCCACGGATGACACTACCCGTGACGTTGCGCTGAGGGCGGCGCACGATCTGCTCGCCTCCCTGGATTCCTACACGGCCACGCGTTTGAGCGTCAAAAATGTCACGCCCGCCGGCATTGCCAGAAACTGGTCGCCCGGTCTGGGCATATTCCAGTATGCGCGCCATACGTCGCTGGCGCGTTTTCGTACCGGAGAAAGCCTGAATATCCCGCTGCCACAGGCCGAATAATACCGCAACAACAGGAATCTGCCATGTCTTTGTCCACGGTGAATGCCCTTCTTGCCCAGGCCCTGCCCGGCGCCGGACTGCCCGCTGTTTCCCTCAATGCCTCGGGCATGGCCGAAATTACGGTGCGCGGTCTTGCCGTCGCGCTTGAGTACAGGGAGGCGGAGCAACGGCTTGTGCTCTATTGCAGCCTGGGACGGCTGCCCGCCGATGCCTCGTCCGGTCTCTGCGAATTTCTGCTGGAAACTAGCCTGTTCGGCGCCAGACTGGGGGGAGGCCATCTGGGCCTCTATCCCCCCACACGGACACTGCTGTTTTCCGTCAGCCTTGCAGAAGCTGATCTGACACCAGCCCGCCTTGGCAATGCCCTGCAACGCTTTGCGGAACAGGCGGCCAGCCTGATTGCCGATGTGGAACAACACCTGACAGAGCAGCGTGATACAAGCGACATGGCATCATTTGCCGGAACCATGCTCTGGGTGTGATTCCTGGATGCGGGCCTGCGGAGCCGCCGGAATCTCCCGGCAGACCTCACCCGGCGCGACCGGTGCGGAAGCGGCCAGCGGGAGCTGCCAATACTTTGAACTGCTGCGCCAGGAGCAGGAAGAATACAGAGTTTTTGACGGAAATGATATCGTGGCAGATATGACCCGCTTTCACAGTACACACTTCTTGCCGGGCGTCTCCGCAAATACCGATGGGAACAACATGGTGTCATGTGATGGGAACGGCAATCCCGCCCTGTATGTGAAACGCTTTTCGGAAAATTACGCCAGCATGAAAACAGAAGCGGGAAACAGTCACGGCAAGGTCTTTGAGGATGACGGCAACCGGGTCTGGATATGGGATGTTGTGGCGCCGAAATGCTTGCAGCTCAGGGAAAGATTCTTGCAGGGCAAGAGCTGGTAGGTGCTGCTGTTTGCCACAAGGGAGTTTTTGGCCTGACGGCAACGCTGGCAGGTTGTTCCCCCCCAAAAAAAGCCGGCACGGTCTCCGCTGCGGGAGGCCGTGCCGGCATGCGTCAGGTCAGGGGAGCAGGCTAGCCGGCCCGCTTCACAAGGTCTTCGTACAGGGCGTCATTCAGGTCGATGCCGTCGCGCAGGTGCTGCTGGCGCAGAGCGAGGCGGCGCGAGCCGGACAGGCGCACGCCGTCCTGGCCCAGCATATGGGCGCACAGTTCTTCCAGGTGCGCGCCAAAGCCGGCGTTGATGCGGGCAGGGGCAATGAGGATGCCCGACTGGCCGATGGCCGGGGCCGGACCGTCCGCCGTAAAGAAGGAGCTGGCCTGGAAGGCGTAGTTGGCGCCGGGCAGGGCCGCGGCCAGAATTTCCACCATCATGGCCAGGGCGGCGCCCTTGGCATCGCCCACGGGGATCATGGTGCCCTTCATGGCAGCCTCGGGGTCCGTGGTGGGCTTGCCCTGGGCGTCCAGCGCCCAGCCTTCGGGGATGGGCTTGCCCTGCTGTCTGGCGTTCATGATCTTGCCGCGGGCCACCTTGCTCAGGGACATGTCCACCACGATGGGGTCCTTGCCGTCACGGGGGCAGCCGAAGGCAATGGGATTGGTGCCGAAGGAGGCCCGGCAGCCGTTCCACGGAGCCATGGCCGCCGGCGTATTGGAAAAGATCAGGGCCAGAAAGCCCTTGCGGGCAGCTTCTTCGGCATAGAGGCCCAGCACGCCGCAGTGATGGGAATTATGCACGCCAAAGAAGGCAATGCCCATGTCCTGCGCTTCTTCCATGGCCGCATGCAGGGCCTTTTCCATGGCAGGGAAGGCATAGCCGTAGCCGGCATCCACCATGACGGTGGCCGGCGTGGGGCGGGTGACCACGGGGGTGGCATCGGCCTTGACCTTGCCGGTGCGGGCCTGGTCCACATAGAAGGGAATGCGCGAAAAACCGTGCGAGGGCATGCCGTCCAGTTCCGCCCGTACCAGGGCATCCACTACGCAGTGCGTGGTGGCGTCGGGCACACCAGCCTTGCGGAAGACATCCTCACCCAGTTTGCGCAGATTTTCTACAGTCAGATGCATGTTACGCCTCCAGCGCTTCAATAACTTTCTGTGCGATGAGCGAACTCACGCGCTTGTTGGATTCGCGGGTAACGCCGCCGATATGGGCCGTCATGTAGCAGTTGGGCGCCTTGCCGATGGCCGTATCGGCGGGCATGGGTTCCTTTTCGTACACGTCCAGCATGGCGCCGCCCAGCTGACCGCTGGTCAGGGCGGCGGCCAGGGCGTCATCGTCAATGACACCGCCGCGCGAGCTGTTGATGATGCAGGCTCCCTTCTTCATGAGGGCCAGGCGTTCCGCACTCATGAGATGGCGGGTATCGGGCGTCAGCGGCACATGCAGGGTCACGAAATCCGCCACGGGCAGCAGGTCTTCCAGGGTGCTGCGGCAGACGTTGTATTCCTTCCAGCTCGGATGATCGGCGGGCAGGAAGGGGTCATAGGCCACGAGTTTCATGCCGAAGGCCTGCGCACGGCGGGCCACTTCGTGGGCAATGCCACCAAAGCCCACAATACCCAGGGTCTTTTCGTAAATTTCTCCGCCGATCATGCTGTTGCGGGGCCAGAGGCCGCCGGCCACTTCGGCGCTGCGGGTATAGCAGCCGCGGGCCATCATGAGCAGGCCGGCCATGACGTATTCGGCCACGGAAACATTGTTGGCGCCCGTGGCCGGGATGACCGTGATCTGGCGTGCCTTGCACTGATCCAGGGCGATATTGTCAAGGCCCACGCCCAGGCGGCCCACCACGCGCAGCTTGCCGGCAGCAGCCAGCAGGGCGTCCCGGACCTGCGTCCGGTTGCGGACGATGAGGGCGTCGCAGTCCTTCACTTCGTCGGCAAGTCTGGCGGCGTCATCCACCAGGGTGGCATCATACACCACGGAATAGCGCTTTTGCAGTTCCGTAACAGCGCCTTCATCCATGAATTCGGAAATAACGACTTTCGTCATGGGAATCTCCTTTACAGCTGTATGAAAAAGGATCCGGACCTGTGAAGGGTCCGTAGGCATCAGAAGGCGGTATGGTCACCATACCGGAACCCGAAAATCCGGCCGGGAAAGGGTCCCGGCCGGAAGGCGGGCAAACTGCGTGTCAGTGTTGTCCGTGCATGGCGCACTGCCCTAGAACAGCAGGCCCACCGGCGTAGGCACATTGAGCAGATTGGTGAAGCACAGCCAGATGAGCAGGCAGAAAATGACGGCAAAGAGCACGGCCATGAGCAGGCGTACCGGCAGCGGGCGCTTGCTGTCTCTGCCGCTGAGAATGAGCGTGATGGGGATGATGTAGATGCAGGTGGCCGAATAGAAGCCCAGCACGTTGATAAGCACGGCATAGACAAGGGCGGCAATGGTGATCTGCACCACCCCCTTCCAGGCCACCGGTTCGTCATCGCCACGGGCAGCCGCCTTGCGGCTGCGGCGCAGCAGCCCCTTGATCACGAAGTACAGACCACCGAGGCCGATAAGACTGGTAAGGACTTCGGGGAAGATGGCGCTGACGCCGGAAAGCCCTTCGTACTGCAAACCAAAGGCCGCGGCAATGCCTATGCAGGCCAGACCGGCCAGCAGATCGCACCACCAGGGCTGTCCGGCGGGTTCGGCCGGTGTACGGCCCTCGGCCAGGAGCTTTTGGCGATTCTTGCGGTTCTTGCGCAGCAGCATGATGGGCGTCAGCAGGGAAAGGCACAGGGCCAGGATGAGGACCTTGTTGATGCTGCCTTCCAGCATGACCTGGGGCAGACCGCCGCTGACGGCCCGGGACAGGTCAAAGCACTTGCCCAGGTTTTCCTCGATCATGGGACCAAGAATGACGCCCAGGGCCATGGCGCCCGTGTCCAGATTCACCTTGCCGGCAAAGAAGCCGAAAAGGCCGAAGACAAAAACCACCCAGATATCCAGCGGACTGTTGCTGATGGCATAGGCGCCGATATAGGCCAGCACCACAATGGCAATGGCCACCAGGGTCAGGCGGATGCTGAGCAGGCGGGCCATGCAGCGGCAGAGCACAAAGCCCACGGGAATCATGAGCAGGTTGACGACAAACTGGGAGAAAATGAAGGTATAGGCCAGCTCGCCGGTGGCGGTGAAGATCTTGAATCCGGGCTGGATGCCGTGGGCCATGAGGGCGCCCAGGATGACCGCCGCCACGGCACTGCCGGGGATGCCCAGGGTCAGCATGGGAATGAGCGAACCGCCGATGACGGCATTATTGGCACTTTCCGAGGCGGCGACGCCATCGATGCAGCCCTTGCCGTACTGGTCGGGGTTCTTGGACCAGCGCTTGGCCTCGTTGTAGGAAATGATGGACGCAATTTCACCGCCGGCCCCGGGCAGCATGCCTACTCCGGTGCCGATGATGGAGGAACGTACCAGATTGACCTTGCATTTGCTGGCCAGATAGCGGATCACCCGCAGAAAGTTGCCCTTCTGCGGTTTGTATTCTGCAATATAGGTCTTGTTGGTGCCGATGAGGTAGAGCACCTGGGAGAAGGAGAACAGACCGATCATGCAGGGGATGACGGAAATCCCCTGAATGAGGGAATAGGTGCCGAAGGTGAAGCGGGGCGATCCCGTATTGGGGTCCAGACCGATGGTGGAAACCAGCAGACCGATGGCCCCGGACAGGATGCCCTTGCCCATATTGTCCGGCGTCATGACCGCAATGGTGGACAGACCGAACAGGCAGAGCCAGAAGTTTTCAGGTCCGCCGAACTGCAGAGCAAAGCGGGCCAGCGAGGCCGCCAGACAGAGCAGAAAGATGGTCCCCACGATGCCGCCGAAGGCCGAGGACAGTAGCGAGGTATACAGGCCCACATCCGCCTGCCCCTTCTGGGTCAGTGGCCAGCCGTCAAAGGTGGTGGCCACGGAAGAGGGCGTGCCGGGCGTGCAGATGAGAATGGCGGAATTGGCGCCGCCATAGATGGCCCCGGCGTAGATGGCCCCCAGCATGACCAGGCCGCTGGTGGGGTGCATGACAAAGGTGGCGGGAACCATGAGGGCCACGCCCATGGTGGCGGAAAGGCCCGGCAGCGCACCGATGATGATGCCGCCGGTAAGGCCCAGCAGCATGAGAACAATGTTGAACGGATCTATAAGATTGAGCAGGGAGGGAACAAGAAATTCAGTCATGGCAGCCTCGAGCGTCTGTCGTCAGGTGAAAATGCCGTGCCTCTTGCAAGGCACGGCATGTATTTCTTGTTATACAGGGTACGACTACTTTCTCTTCAGCAGACCTTCTTCCTGCAGATAGGTCTTGATGATGCCGTCCTGCTTGTCGATATAGGCCTTGAGGGCATCGGCATCCAGGTATTCGGCAGGCTGGCCGGCCTTCTTCATGTCGGCCAGGTATTCGGGATCTTCACAGATCTTCTTGAAGATGGCGCGAAGTTCCTTGAGGATTGCGGGGTCCACACCCTTGGGCGCGGCAAAGAGGCGGCGGATGTCAGACACGATGTCGATGCCGTCTTCCCGCAGGGTGGGCACCTTGGGCAGGAAGTCGTTGCGCTTTTCGGCGGCCACATTGAGAATGCGGAATTCGTCGATGGAGCGCATCACGTCATTGATGTTGCCCAGAATGAAGTCGATTTCCCCGCCGAGCAGGGCGGCATTCTGGTCAGCAGCGCCCTTGTAGAACACGGGCGACAGCTTGACGTCAGGCAGCTTGCGCTGCATTTCCAGGTACATGAGGTGATGACCGGACAGCGGCCCCACCAGACCCACGCGCAGCTTGCCGGGATTCTTCCTGGCATAGTCCAGGATTTCGTGGGTGGTCTTGAAGGGGCTGTCCTTGCGCACGGCAATGCACTGCGGGTCATTGACCACCTGGCAGATGTAGTCAAAGCTGTCCGAAGTAAAGCGGGCATCCTGACCGTAGTACTGCAGGATCATGTGCGGCAGGTTCAGGCCGCCGATGGTGTAGCCGTCCTTGCGGGCATTGGCTATTTCGGTGAAGCCGATGATGCCGCCAGCACCGGGCTTGTACACAAACACCCAGGGCTTGGGCGCATACTTGTCCCAGTATTTCTGCATGATGCGGGCCTGCACATCACTGGAACCACCGGCCGTGAAGGCAATGATCATGTTGACGGGCTTGTCGGGATAGGCAAGGGCATTGCCGCCCGCCGAGACGCCCATCAGGAACAGGAAGACAACGAGCCAAATGAAACGCTTCATGGAAACCTCCAATGTTGTTGCCAGCCATGGTCACAAACCAACCATACCCCGGAGGATACGGTAGTCCCTGCAATATCTCAAGGGGAAAAATGCCGTAATCACTGAAAAATATAAAAAATCCCGGCTGGTTTGGGCACGTCGGGCTGCGCAATCTGCCGGAAGGGCAGCCGGATGGCCAGTCAAGGAGCGAAGGCCGGAATATGCGGGAACGGGCAATGACGGAAGCCGGCATGCGGAAGGAACATGCCGGCTGTTGCTGCCGGGGAGATGTCGCAGGAGGCCCGGCTTCTCCCCTCTGGTGGCGGGATCAGTGCCTGCGCTGGAGTCTGTCCCGCAGGATGATGGCCGCCAGATTCATGCCCAGCACCAGCAGAATGAGGACCAGGCCCGTGCCGTACTGCAGGGGGCGGGTTTTTTCGATGTCCGTGCCGGCCGTGGCCAGCACGTACATGTGATAGGGCAGAGCCATGACGGCGCTGAATACCGAGTCCGGGGTCTTGGGCGTGGAAAAGACGGCCGCCGTGAACATGATGGCCGCGGTTTCGCCGGCGGCACGCGCCACCCCCAGGATGGCGCCGGTGAGCATGCCCGGCAGGGCGCAGGGCAGCACAACCCGCAGAATGGTCTGAAAGCGGGCCGCCCCCAGGGCCAGCGATGCCTCGCGATAGGTGGCGGGCACGGCGCGCAGGGCTTCCTCTGCCGTATTGATGATGACGGGCAGGGTCAGCACGGCCAGGGTCAGCACCCCGGAAAGAATGCACACGCCAAAGCCGCAGAAGGTGACAAAGAAGGACAGGCCGAAGAGGCCGAAAACCACGGAGGGCACGCCCGCCAGATTGTTGACGCCCAGGCGCACGTAGCCTGCCAGGCGGGACCTGCCGGCGTATTCGTGCAGATAGACGGCGCTGAGCACGCCCAGCGGAAAGGCCAGCAGCAGGGACCCCAGGGACAGGATGGCCGTGCCCATGATGCAGGGCAGGATGCCGCCCTCGGTCATCATCCTGCGGGGAGGCTCGGTGAGAAATTCCCAGGACAGGGCCGGCAGGCCCTGCACGACGAGGAAGACGCAGATGCCCACCAGAATGAGCACATTGGCCGCGGCCACCAGGCGCAGCATGCCGAACATGGCCTTTTCGGTGAGGCGGCGGCGAAGGGCGGATGCCCGCATGACGGCGAGATTTTCAGGGGAAAGGGAAGACATGGCGGCTCCTGTATTCCGATCTAGAGGCTGGAGGAACCCGCCTGCCGGTGCTTTTCGGCAATGCGGGAGGCAATGACGTTGAAGGCCAGCGTCAGGAAGAACAGCACAATGCCGATGGCGAAAAGGGCATGGTAATGGTCGCTGCGGAAGGGGGCTTCGGCCATTTCGGCGGCAATGGAAGCCGGCATGGGCCGGACGGGGTCCAGCAGCGACGTGGGAATGATGCCGGCGCCGCCGGCGGTCATGAGCACCACCATGGTTTCCCCTATGGCGCGGGACATGCCCAGCATGACGGCCGTGCCGATGCCGGAAAGGGCGGCAGGCACCGTGACCCGGCAGATGGTCTGCCAGCGGGTGGCCCCCATGGCCAGCGAGGCTTCGCGCAGGGTGCGGGGCACGGCGTGCAGGGCATCCTCGGAAACGGAACAGATGGTGGGCACGCTCATGATGGCCAGCACCAGCGAGGCATTGAGCAGATTGAGGCCCGTGGCGGCGCCCAGGGTTTCCTGCAGGAAGGGCGCCAGTACCACCATGCCCAGAAAGCCCAGGACCACCGAGGGCAGGGCGGCCAGCAGTTCCACAAAGGGCTTGACGATGCGGCGCACCATGGCGGGGGCTACCTCATTGAGGTAGATGGCGGTGAGCACGCCCAGCGGTACCGCCAGCAGCGAGGACAGGGCCGTGACGGCCAGCGAGGCCACAATAAGCGGCAGGATGCCGAAAAGTCCGGGATCTTCCGTGGGGTACCAGAGCGAACCGAAGAGAAAATCCGTGAGCGAGTAGTGAGCAAAGAGCGGCAGGCCCTCCAGAAAGAGAAAGAAGACAATGCCCGCAAGGGCAAGCAGGGAACTTCCTGCCACAAGGGCAACCGTACCGCGAAAGCATTTTTCCTTGGTGGCTATCAGCATAGGTGCTCCGGTTTTGCCGGGGATGGCGGAGCAGCACGCTCCGCCCGGCAAGGGAGATACGGGGAATGCCTCCGGACCCTGCCGGGCGGTCTGGCCGCACCGGCCGGCGGCCCCCCTGCCAATGGGGGGCGCTCCACGGGGCTTCCTGACGGGAACAGTACGGGCCGGGGCCGTGCCCCGACCCCCTCTGCCCTTTTCAGCCTAGCGGCTCAGCGGTACGTAGCCCACGGCCAGCACGTCCTTCTGTCCCTTGTCGGCAGCCAGCAGGTAGTCCACCAGCTGCTTCACGCCGCCCTTGGGGGCGCCGTCGGTGACCACGTAGAGTTCACGGGCGATGGGCCATTCCTTGCTCAGGGCCGTCTTGGCCGTGGCGGAAACGTTGTTGACCGTGAGGCCCTTCACGCTCTTGTCCAGATAGCCCAGGCCCACATAGGCGATGGCATTGGGGTTCTTGGAAACGGCCTGCACCACAGCGCCGTTGGATGCCTGCATGAGCGCAGAGGGAGCCACGCGGACCTTGCCCATGACCAGTTCCTGCCAGCATTCAAAGGTGCCGGAGGAGGTATCGCGGCTGATGACCACGATTTTGGCGTCCTTGCCGCCCAGGTCCTTCCAGTTGGTGATCTTGCCGGCATAGATGTCGGCAAGCTGGGCCACACTGAGGTTGCTTACCGGATTCTGGGGGTGCACCACGGGCACGATGGCGTCAACGGCAATGGCCGTGGTCACCGGGGAAACGCCGTTTTTCTTGGCAGCGGTCATTTCCTTGTCCTTGACGTGGCGGGAACTCATGGCCACATCGCACTGCTTTTCCAGTAGGGCCTTGATGCCGTTGCCCGAACCGCCGCCGGAAATGGTGAGGTGCATGTCGGGATGCGCCGCCATGAAGGATTCGCCGGCCTTCTGCATGACGGGCAGCACGGTGGTGGATCCGTTGATGACAATATCCTGCGCCCTGGCAGGCACAGCGAGGCAGCACACAGTGGCCAGCGCGGCCAGAACCTTACCGAAAGACATGGTCTTTTTCTCCTTGATGTCAGGTGTTTTGCGCGGGGGAACGTCCCTTGCGCAAGGCTCTTTTGCGCTGCCAGTGTTACGGATTTGCGTCACGCCGGCGACACTCTGGCGACAGGAAGAAATTCTTTTGCCTGCCGGCGGCAGGCTGACAACAGGGGAAAACAGGGGTCTGCTGCGCTTGTCACCATATCGTAACATACCCATCATCGTTATGGCGCACAGCGGGGATTGACTGTGCCCACGCAAGGAGGCTGATTGTGGCAACCATTCTGGTGGTAGAGGACGAGGCCGATATCCGGGAGCTGGTACGTTTCCATCTGGAGCGCGAAGGCTATGCCGTGCTGGAGGCTGCCGACGGGCCGGAGGGCCTGGAAAAGGCGCAGACGGCGCTGCCGCAGTGCGTCATTCTGGATGTGATGCTGCCGGGCATGGATGGGTTTGAGGTCTGCCGCCGGCTGCTTTCCGGAGCCAGCACGGCACAGATTCCTGTGCTGCTGCTGACGGCCCGCGGCGAAGAGGTGGACCGCGTGGTGGGCCTGAGCCTGGGGGCGGACGACTATGTGGTCAAGCCCTTCAGCGTGCGGGAGCTGATGCTGCGGGTCAAGGCCATCCTGCGCCGCACGGAACAGGGGCAGCGTGCCCCATCCCTGAGCCGCAACGGCATTGTGCTGGACGGGGTGGCCCATACGGTGAGCGTGGATGGCGCCATGGTCAATCTGACGGCCACGGAATTCCGCCTGCTGGAAGACCTCATGCGGCATCCGGGGGCGGTGCGCACCCGCGAGCAGCTGCTCAATACGGTATGGGGCTACAGCTTTGAAGGCTATGCCCGCACGGTGGATACCCATGTGCGGCGCCTGCGTCAGAAGCTGGGAGCCAGGGCGGACATGGTGGAAACGGTGCGCGGGGTAGGCTATCGCCTGCATGCCTGACGGCACGCTGGAAGGGACCTTCGGGTCCGGGTAAACGGAGTCTGGTGGAATGATGAAGCGTTTCTGGTCGTCCTTTCGGTTTCGGGTGTTCTGCGCAGTGCTGACCGTGGCGCTGACCTCGGGCATCCTGGGCTTGTTTTCCGTCCGCCTGTTTCTGGAGGACCGGCAGCTGGAAGATTTCCGCACTGTCATGATGCGCCATACGCAGCTTGCGGCTGCCCTTCTGGATGAAAGCCCGGACCTGGCACGGGGCATGGCACGGGTGGAACAAAGTTTCGGCAACTGGCCCATGCGCTGTTCCGTGGTGGATGCGCAGGGCAGGGTGCTGCTGGAAAGTTCCCACGGGCTGACGCCTGAAAGCATGGACAATCACAGTGACCGCCCGGAAATGCGCGAGGCGGCGACTTCGGGGTCCGGCTTTGCCATCCGGCACAGCGGTACCCTGGGGCAGGACTTTGCCTATGCCGCCAGCGCCCTGAGCGACGGGCGCATCCTGCGTCTTGCCCTGCCGCTGCCCGTCCTGCGGGACGCCATCAATACCCGGCTGGCGGTACTCTCTCAGGTGGCGGCTGTGGCCGCTGTGGTGGCCATTGTCATGGCCGTCCTTTTTTCCGGCGCCTTGCGACGTTCCCTGCGTTCCATGATTGATATGGTGGAGGCCATTTCCCTGGGCAATTTCCAGCGGCGCCTCTGCCGTTTGCCGGGGCAGGAATTCGCGCCCCTGGTGGAGGCTGTCAACCGCATGGCCGGCAATATCGAACGCGAGGTGCGCCACTCGGCGGATCAGGCGGCCCAGCTGGAAGCGGTGCTGGATACCATGAGCGACGGCGTGCTGGTGCTGGGGCCGCAAGGGCAGATACGGCGCTGCAATACGGCGCTGTCCCAGTTCTTTCCCCTGGTAAGCCAGAAGCTGGGCGCTCAGGTCATCGAGGCCATCCCCCATCCGGCCATGCAGGAAGCGGTGGACAGCCTGCTGGCCGTCAGGGCGGACAGCGCTGAACGGGAATGGCAGCGCCAGCTCATGCTGGAACTGCCCTCCGGGGTCAGTCTGGCGGTGGTGCTGTCACGCTCCGGGCTGGCCGAGGACAGGCTGGGCCTGGTGGCGGTCTTTCATGACGTGAGCGCCTTTGTGCGCCTGGAGCGCGTGCGGCGGGACTTTGTGGCCAATGTCTCCCATGAGCTGCGCACGCCGCTGACGGCCATACAGGGATCGGCCGAAACCCTGCTGGAACTCAGCGAAACGCCGCAGGCCCGCCGCTTTGCCGAAATCATCCACAAGCATGCCTGTGCCCTGGCCCGCATGGTGGAGGATCTGCTGCAACTGACCCGGCTGGATGCGGCCTCGTCCATACCACTGGAGGCTGTGGACGTGCCGCCTGTGCTGGAACAGGTGCGGGACCAGTGCCGCAGTGCGCTGGAGGCCCGCCACCTGACGCTGGTCTCGCACGTGCCCCCAGCGTGTCAGGTCCGGGCCAATGCCCGCCTGCTCATGCAGGTGCTCCGTAATCTGGTGGAAAATGCCTGCCGTTATGCCCCCGCTGACAGCGCCATCCGTGTTTTTGCACAGCAGGAGGACGGAAAGTGGCGCTTCCGGGTGGTGGATGACGGCCCCGGCATTCCGGCGGCGGATCAGAGCCGCATCTTTGAACGCTTCTATCAGGTGGAACGGCATCGCAGCCAGGGCGGAACCGGGCTGGGGCTGGCCATCTGCAAGCATGCCGTGGAGCAGTGCGGCGGAACCATCGGCGTCCGCAGCCCTGCGCCGGACGGCAGCACATCCTTTGAATTCACGCTGGCCTGTGCCGGAGAAACGGCCTCTGCCGAGGAAGAAAACGCATGAACCCCAGTCTTTCGGCCCGCAAGATCAATGTTTTTTATGGCAAGAATCATGCCCTGCATGATGTGGACCTGGATTTTTACGCCGGCAAGGTAACGGCTCTCATCGGCCCGTCCGGCTGTGGCAAGTCCACCTTTCTGCGCTGCCTCAACCGCATGAACGATCTGGTGCCCAATGCCCGCGTGGAGGGCAGCATCATGCTGGACGGGCAGGATGTGAACCGGCCCGCCACCGATGTGGTGGCCCTGCGCCGCCGGGTGGGCATGGTCTTTCAGAAACCCAACCCCTTTCCCAAGAGCATTTTTGAGAATGTGGCTTATGGCCTGCGCGTCAACGGCATCTCCGACCGCCGGCTCATTGAGGAAAAGGTGGAAACCTCCCTGCGGCGGGCAGCCCTCTTTGACGAGGTGCGGGACCGTCTGGACGATTCGGCCCTGGGCCTGTCCGGCGGACAGCAGCAGCGCCTGTGCATTGCCCGTGCGCTGGCCGTGGAGCCTGACGTGCTGCTCATGGACGAACCGGCCAGCGCCCTGGACCCCATTGCCACGCGCAAGCTGGAGGACAGTATCCAGGAACTGCGCGATGGTCTGACCATCATCATCGTGACCCACAGCATGCAGCAGGCGGCGCGCATTTCTGACGAAACGGCCTTTTTCTACATGGGACGGCTCATCGAGCATGGCCCCACCGACACCATCTTCACCCGGCCGAGCCAGAAACAGACCGAAGACTATATTACCGGCCGCTTCGGTTAGGTCGCATACCCGGCAGCAGAAGGAATATTGCCATGAAACAGGAAAAACAGTTTCCCGGTCAGGCCATTGCAGGGCTGCGTACCCGCCTGCTGGTCATGTTTGCCACGGTGGGCATTGCCCTTGACGAGAGCTTTCGCGCCCTTGACGAAACCACGCCGGCCCGTGCGGCAGCGGTCATTGACGGGGATACGGCCATTGATGAGCTGGAAGACGAGATTGACGAACAGGCCCTGTGCGTGCTGGCCCGGATTCAGCCCGTGGCCCGCGATCTGCGCTTTGTGGTGGGCGCCATGCGCATGGTGGGTGACCTGGAACGCATGGGGGACGAGGCCGTGAACATTGCCGAGCAGGCCATCCTGCTTCAGGACCTGGGCCAGCACCCCGCCATGCTGGAGGAGCTGCGGGAAATGATGGCCCGGACCCGCGCGGCCTTTGCCCTGGCCGAGGGCGCCTTTCGCGACAATGACGGCAATGTGGCCCTGCGCATGCGTGACGAGGATGACGATGCCGTGCAAAGCGAGGTGCTGGTCATCCAGCGCCTTATGGAACGGCTGACCAGCACCCCCACCTGCGACCCCCACTGGGTCATGCATCTGATTCTGGTGGTACACAGCTTTTCGCGTATCTGGCGCCGGGCCGTCAACGTGGCGGCCCACGTGCACTTCATCACCCAGGGCACCAGCCTCAAGCACGGGGGCGACAGCTGCCGCTAGACGTTTTGCGCCTGGGGAAAGGGGCCGCTTTTCTCCAGGCGCTTGTTTCCCGGCATGCCGTGGTCTGGCAGGCCAGACAGACCGGCCAGACAGAGGCAAGGCGGCAGACTGGCTTGATGAGAAAAGGGCGTTCCCGCTGCGGGAACGCCCTTTTGGCGCTATGTATGGAGATAGGGAGCCGTATCCACCCCGTGCCGGATAACGCCGGGCAGCGCCGGCCGGAAACCGGGGAAGCATCAGGCGGCCGCACGGCTCGCCCTGCGCGCGCATGGCACCTGCGCCGGTGGGGCTTGTGTGCTCCCGGGTGCGTGGCGTGGCAACTAGAAGGGAACCTTGTCCATATCGCCGTCCAGCGGACGGTTGACCTCGGACGGGAAGGGGGACCCCATGTCTTCATCCGGCATGGCCTGCTGCGGGGCCTGGCGGCGGGGCGCCTGCTGGCGCGCCTGCTGGTAGCCGCCGCCCTGTCCGCCATGGCTGCGGCCGCGGGGCTGCGGCGCCTGGGAGTAGTCGTCCTCGTAGCCGCCGGCATTGTCGCCGCTGCGGTCGCTGCGGCGGTCCAAAAACTGCACGCGCTGCGCCCGGATTTCGGTGGTATAGCGATCCTGGCCGTTCTGATCCTGCCATTTGCGGGTTTGCAGGCTGCCTTCCACATAGACGAGGCTGCCCTTGCTCAGATAGTTGGCGCAGTTTTCCGCCTGGCGGGGCTGAAACACGGAAACCCGGTGCCATTCGGTGCGTTCCACCTTGTTGCCGTCGCGGTCCACGTAGGATTCGTCCGTGGCCACGCTGAGGCTGGCAATGGGGGAACCGCTCTGGGTGTAGCGCAGTTCGGGGTCCCGGCCAAGGCGGCCGATGAGCATGACTTTGTTCAGCATAGAAGGCTCCTTTTCTGTCCTGCCCGGAGGGCGGACGGCAATGGCGGCATGGCCGGTGTGGCGGCGGCTGCCATCCTAGCGGTTTCTGTTGCCGAAAAATGGCAGCCAGCGCCGGCGTGGGGCATGGCCGCCGGGCAGGACGGCATCCAGCTGGGAAAGCTGTTCCTCCAGCCTGTCGCTACAGGCATTGGCCGCAGCCGGCACATTATCTGCGCAGCTCTGGCGCAGGTCCGCCAGGGTCGCGCGCAGGGCAGCAAGCAGGTCCGCCGTCCGGGAATGTTCCGTCGCGTCGCTGCGTCGGGCGGCAGCCTCCGCCACCTGAAGCAGATCATCCAGCTGCACGGGCTGCGGGGTGTCGTTTCCTGCGGCAGGGCCAAACAGCGCGGGCCAGAGGCGGGGCAGCAGGTCCGGATTCCAGAACACGGCCACGGTTTCCAGCAGCAATACCGGCGGCCGGGCCGTTTCGGATGTCTGCCGTTCCTCTGGATTGTGCAGCAGGGCTTCCCGCTGGTCAAGGCAGTGTTCCAGCTCTCTGGCAGCGGCCTGGGCTGCCACCGTCTGCCAGGCTCCCAGGTGTTCTTCCAGGCAGAAGAGCGCCCGCAGGAGCGGACCGGCCTCGGTGAGGGAAAGGCGCAGAACCTGCGGCAGCCGGCGGGCCATATCCTGCCCGCGAAGCGGCTCGTCCGCCGCAAGGCAGCGGACGAGGCCGGGCCAGCGCTGTTGTGCGGCATCCTGCCGGGTGACCGCCTGAAGGCGTATCTGGAGCGCCTTGCCCACGGTGGTCTAGTGTTCCGTCCACTCGGTTCTGACCCGCATGATCACGTCCTGAATGGCGGGCAGCTGATCCTGCGGGCAGACGCCGATGAGCGGGGCGCCGGCATCGATATTTTCGTTATACTTGAAGTAGACGGCGTAGATGACGCCTTCCGGGCCGCTGTAGTACAGGGGCACCTCGCGCTTCATGCGTGACATGATCATGAGTTCCATGCCGTCACGCACCACCACGGAATGGCTGTCCGCCGCGCGGATTTTCTTGTCCACTTCCGGGGTGAAGTAATACTTGGCCCGTTCCGGCGCCGTGAACAGGGAAAGGGCCTTCTTGAGGATGGCGTGCTCCACCTCGTCACGGGTCAGCATGTGGCGGATGACCATGAGCGGCGTGCCCGCCTCCACAAAGTGCCCTTCCCGTTCCGCATAGATGCGGCTGATGATGCCTTTTTCCAGGGCCAGAATGGGCTTGGGGTTGTGCTCGCGTTCCAGCGTGGCCAGCAGGGTGCCGGGGCGTTCCTTCCACTGCCCCTGGGGGCCGAGCACTTCCTGCCCCTCCGTGACGCCGGCAAAGGTGACCGTGCCGGTATGCGGAGTTTTGACAACGATTTCCCGGTAGGGGGAAGCCTTTATTTCATCCAGCAAAGCGGAGATATTGATCATGGTGCGTCCTGCGGCGAGCTAGCGGTAGTAGAGATTGCGTCCGCCGATGGTCATGAGGGCCTGCTTGAGATTGGCGCGGATCTGGCGCCGGTCCCAGATGCCCTGAATGTGGCCGCGCGAAAGCGCGTGGTAGCAGCGGTGGTACTTGGGCGGAATGTCCATGCCCGTGGTTTCCTTGATGACGCCCGGCCCGGCAAAGCCGATGTTGGACGAGCGCACCGCAAACTGATAGGGCGAGCAGCCCAGGAAGCTGGCCACCGGTCCGGCAAAGGAATTGGTGTCGTACAGCACCAGGTACAGGCCGCCGGATTCCACATAGCGGCGCACGGCCACGGTGCAGCGCGGCATCTGGATGACGCCGTTGGTGCCTTCCTGAATGCGGATGCCCGCCGTGCCGTGCACATAGGCCAGGAAGGGATAGCGCTTTTTCTGGGCGCGCTGGGCAGCTTCCACAAACTTGTAGCCTTCGGCCGCGCCCACGGAGCCACCGCGGAAGGTGCCCATGAGCATGGCCACCACCACCTTGATGCCGTCAATGCGGGCTTCAAAGGTCATGCAGCCGCTCTTGGCGCCGGTCTTCTGCTGGGCCTGGGCGATGCGCTCCTCGAAGCCGGGGAAGTTCAGGGGATTGCCGGATTCGATTTCGCTGTTGAATTCATAGACGGAATCCACGTCAAAGACGTTCTTGACGTACCATTCCGGCTCCATGGGAAAGTGATGGCCGCAGTGGCTGCACACGCCCGCAAATTCCGCAAAGAGGTCCGGTCCCCAGAGGTCCAGGCAGCCGTAGGATTCGCTGTTGGGGCAGGTGATGGTGCGGTCGATCTTGTAGCGCGGGGAAAGATAGTTCCACTTGCGGCGCCGGGAATCGTCGGACCAGGTGGACAGGGCCGTGAGTTCCTGGGCCGTGGTGTCCCGCGCCTGCACGCCGGGCAGCCGCCGGGTGAGCTTGTGCCAGGGGCTGAGCAGGCGGTTCTTGAACATTTCCACTTCATTGCCCATTTCTTCCACAAAGGTGCTGATCTTGCGCTGATGCTTGCGGTAGAAATCGTACTTGAAGTGCATCCACGGCTTGCTCAGCCAGTCCTGCAGGGCCGCCATGTTCTTGGCCATGAAGGGCCGCTTGTCCTGGGCGGCTTCGCGGGAAAGGCGCAGGAATTTCAGCTGGCGCTGTTCCACCATGCGGTCCTTGGCCGTGGCATTGAGGCCCCAGCGGATGAAGCGTTCGTCCAGGTTGATGTCGGCATTGCGCACGCGGGCCACGGCCAGGCTGCGGAAGACGGGCCATTTGCGGTTGGACAGCACCACCTCGTCCGTGGCGCGCAGCACTTCCTGCCGCAGGGAGCGGAAGAAGTCGAAATGATAGGGGCGGGCGCCCAGCGGGGGTTCCTGCACAATGCGGTCAATGTAGCCAAAGGCCAGATTGTCCTGTGCCGTGATCTTGAGATTGCTGGCGCAGTGCTCGATGAGTTCGGGGGTGGCCCGCTGGCCGGCCTTGAGGCGGCCTTCGATGGCGGCCGCACCTTCGGGCGAAATGACCGAATAGTAGCCGTGGGAGAGCATGAGCCGCCGGTCTGCCAGGCCGATGGCTTCGGCGCCGCCGGAGCCGCCTTCGGAAATGACGGCAATGACAGGCACACGCAGACCGGCCATGCCGTAGATATTGCGGGCAATCTGCTGGGCCGCGCCGGGATTGTCCTCGATGGGGAAGGAGCCGGGCGTAAAGATATAGGTATGGATGGGGATGCCCTCGGTTTCGGCCACCTGCATGTAGTGCAGGGCCTTGGCATTGCCCCAGGGCTTCACGGAACCGCCGTTGCGGAATTCCGCGCCGTGGCCCTTTTCCTGCCCGATGACCATGACCGACTGGGTATAGGTCTTCTTGCCGCGGCGCCGGGTGATGATGGCGCGGGCAATGAGCATGCTGGGGTCAAGGCTGTATTCGTCCTGGCCGCCCACTTCGGTGAAGTTGTCGTAGACGTTTTCCAGGATGTCGCGCAGGCAGATGCGCTGCGGGTGCCGCACGATGCGCACCTTGTCCATGGGCGTCACGGCATTTTCCAGCCGTTTTTCCACAAAGGCAAAGAGTTCTTCCAGCGAGGAAGCCTCGCTGTAGGGGTCCTTTATCTCGTCATGCAGGGCACGACGGCTGAAGTCGGCAAGTTTTTCTTCCAGAAGTCGTATATCTTCCTCATGCTTGCCGGCAAAGATGTCGCGGGCATAGGTCAGGCGGTCGTTGAGACCCTGGATGCGTTTTTCGATACTGTTGTCCATTGCTTCTCGCACATGCCGCAATGCGGACTTTTTCGCGTGTTCGACCGCGCCGGGCGCGGTGTGGTGCGGATCAGAAACGGAGGATGCGCTCCGTATTGGCCCTGAGGAAGTTCACGTTGGACTTGAGTTCCTCTCCCGCATTGTTGCGGCCTTCCAGCTTCAGGCTGTCCAGGAAGGCCCGGCCCCGGCTTTTGACCTCTTCCAGGTCCTTGCCCCAGATGATGGCCAGGGCGAGGTTGGGGTCAAATTCCGTGGGGATTTCGTAGGGCTGGTCCGTGGGCACATGGGTAAGCATGGTGAGCCAGGGCTGGTCCTTCCACTGGAAGCGTTCAATGCGGCCCACCCACGGCGTGAAGCGGCTGTCGGGGTCTTCGGCGATGAGGCGGTATTCTATGCCCACGCCTTCAAAGACAATGTCGTCCTGCGTATAGCCCAGGGGCTGCCCCAGGCCGATGCGGATCTGCTCGGCCAGCAGGTCCACGTCCTTCACCTGGGTGCCGTCGCGGTTGATGCGGGAAATGCAGGCAGAAACGCCGTTTTCCACCTGAATGCGGGTATTCACTTCCATGAGGAAGGGTTCACCCTTGCGGGTGACGATCCATTCCCAGGTGCCCACGTTGTCATAGCCCACCTTGCGGGCCATGGTCAGGGAATAGCCCACAATGTCCGACAGGACCTTGTTGGCATCAAAGGAATAGGTGATGGGGCCGGGGGCAAAGCCCGGGGCCACTTCCACGCGCTTTTGCAGGCCGGTGGACTGGATGGAGCAGTTGCGCGTGCCGAAATGCACGGGATTGCGCCCCGAACGGTCGGACACGATCTGCACTTCCAGGTGGTTGAAGTCCATGATGCGCTGCTCGATGAGCACGCCCTCGTCCTTGAACTGGCGCATGGCATAGTTGCGGATGCGGCGGTAGACGGAGCGGAAGTTGTCGATGTCGTACACTTCCTCGATGCCCATGCCGCCACCGCCGGCCGATGCCTTGACCAGCACCAGCGGGCGCTTGATGCCCTGCTGTTCCTGAAATTCGAACACGCTGCGGGCAATGCGCTCGGCCTCCATCTCGTCATAGATGGGCCGGTCGGAACCGGGCACGGTGGGGACACCCAGGCTGCGGGCCAGGCGCTTGGTGTTGATCTTGTCGCCCAGTTCGCGGATGATCTTCCACGAGGGGCCGATGAAGATGAGCTTGCGGTCGCGCTTCATGACGCGGCGGGCAAAGCGGAAGTCCTCGGCAAAGAAGCCGTAGCCCGGATGCACGGCCGTGCAGCCGGCTTCATCGGCCACGGCCATGAGTTCGTTGGCGTCGTGATAGGACGAGACACGGTAAAGGCTTTTTTCGCCGCCCTGTTCGCGGGCCAGGCGCACATGGCCCGAGGCCGCATCTTCGGCGGTATAGATGGCGGTAAAGGCCACGCCCAGCTTGCGGCAGGCCCGCATGATGCGCATGGCAATCTCGCCGCGGTTGGCCACAAGCACCTTGTGGCTGGACAGCGGCATGGCGTAGAGGTCCTGTAGCGTTTGCAAGATGCACTCCTGCTTGGCCGCGCACGCCGCTTGAACTGCGGCGCTGGCCGGGATATGATACGCGCGCAAAAACGCCCCCGTGCCGAAGCCGGGGTCGTTCTGGCGGTAAGAGGAAAAAACACTTGGTGATTGGCGGGTATTTTATGCAAAATTCTTCAGAAGTCCAGTCTGCTGTAACTGCTTTGAAAAAAAGGCTTTCTTTGTCGGAAAAAGCGCCATTTTCCCAGGCTGCGCATGTGGGGCTGATCCTGGGCACGGGCCTTTCGGGGCTGGTGGCGGCTCTGCACGATGTGGTGCGTGTGCCCTATGCCGAGCTGCCGCATTTTCCCGTGTCCACGGTGGATTCGCATGCCGGGGTCTTTGTGCGGGGGCTTCTGGAGGGCGTGCCCGTTCTGGTGCAGCAGGGGCGCTGCCATCTGTACGAGGGCTTTTCTCCGGCCCAGGTCTGCATGGGCGTGCGGGTCATGGCCGGCATGGGGGTGGATACCCTGATCATCACCAATGCCGCCGGCGCGCTCAATCCGCAGTTTGACGCGGGCACGCTCATGTGCATGACCGACCAGATCAATTTTACGGGCCGGACGCCGCTGGCCGGTCCCAATGTGGACGAGTGGGGGCCGCGCTTTCCGGACATGAGCTGCATCTTTGATCCGGCCCTGCGTGCCCTGGCTCTGGACAGTGCGGCCCGTCTGGGCATCCGCCTGGAGCGTGGCGTCTACATCGGCGTGCACGGGCCGCAGATGGAAAGCCCGGCCGAAACGCGCATGTTCCGGCAATGGGGCGCCGATGCCGTGGGCATGAGCACCGTGCTGGAGGTGCTGGCCGCCCGGCATCTGGGCATGCGGGTGCTGGGCATTTCCTGCCTGTCCAACAAGAATCTGCCGGACTGCATGCAGCCCGCGCCGCTGGAAGAGGTCATCGCGGTGGCCAGCCGGGCCGGCCGGCAGCTGGAACGCCTGCTCATGGACATGGTGACAAAACTCTAAAAAGTGCGTACATCTTCGGCCCGCCCCGCGGGGCACGGCACCTGCGTGCCTTGTGTCCTTGCGGTTTGCGTCATGGTGACGAGACCGGAACAGCCGTTTCCGGCGGGTGCGGCCAGTTGCCACAGGGGCGCCCGGCCCCGTCATGCTGCTGCGGCAGATGCGGACCACGCCATGCGGGCGCGTTTTGTGGGCTTTCTAACGGGTATCAAGGGTTTTTTATGGAACAGAATGCTTTTCTTCGCAATGTGGCCATTATTGCTCACGTCGACCATGGCAAGACCACACTGGTGGACGCCCTCTTTCGTCAGAGCGGGGTGTTCCGCGCCGATCAGCAGGTGGATGACCGCGTCATGGACAGCATGGACCTGGAACGCGAACGCGGCATCACCATTGCCGCCAAGAACTGCGCCGTGCACTGGAAAGGCGTGAAGATCAATATTATCGACACCCCCGGCCACGCCGATTTCGGCGGCGAAGTGGAGCGTTCCCTGTCCATGGCCACCGGCGCCATCCTGCTGGTGGATGCCTCCGAGGGGCCGCTGCCGCAGACCCGCTTTGTGCTCAAGAAAACGCTGGATGCCGGCCTGCCCGTGGTGGTGGTCATCAACAAGATCGACCGCAAGGATGCCCGGACGGACGAGGTGCTCAACGAAATCTACGATCTGTTCATCGATCTGGGTGCCAATGACGAACAGCTGGAATTTCCGGTGCTCTATGCCATCGGCCGGGATGGCGTGGCCATGTATCATCTGGAAGATGAGCGCAAGGACCTGTCGCCCCTGTTCGACACCATTCTGGAGCGCATCCCCGGTCCTGTGTATGACCCGGACGAGCCGTTCCAGATGCTGGTGGCCGATCTGGACTATTCCGACTATCTGGGCCGGCTGGCCGTGGGCCGCATCATGCACGGCACGGTCTACGCCAAGGAATCCCTGGTCTGCATGGGCGAAGACGGCCAGCCCGTGCCCCTGCGCGCCACCCGTCTGCAAGTGTACGACGGCCTCAAGCTGGTGGATGTGGAAAGCGCCTGCCCCGGCGACATCGTGGTACTGGCGGGCATCGAAAACGTGACCATCGGCGACACCATCTGCACCCGCGACAATCCCCGCGCCCTGCCGCGCATCCGGGTGGACGAACCCACGGTATCCATGCGCTTCGGCATCAATACCTCGCCGCTGGCCGGCCGCGAGGGCAAGATCGTGCAGAGTCGGGCCATCCGTGACCGTCTGGCCAAGGAATGCCTGCGCAATGTGGCCGTGCGCCTGGAAGATACGGCGGACAAGGACGCCTTTCTGGTCAAGGGCCGTGGCGAATTCCAGATGGCCATCCTCATCGAGACCATGCGCCGCGAAGGCTTCGAACTTTCCGTGGGCCGGCCCGAGGTCATCCTCAAGAAGGATGAAAACGGCAAGGTTCAGGAACCCATCGAACACCTGTACGTGGACTGCGACGAAGTCTTCATGGGCGTGGTGACGGACAAGCTCAATCAGCGCAAGGGCCGCATGCTCAATTGCACCAATAACGGCACCGGCCGCGTGCGCCTGGAATTTTCCGTGCCGTCGCGCGGCCTCATCGGCTATCGGGACGAATTCCTCACCGATACCAAGGGCACGGGCATCATGAATTCCTATCTGGAAGGCTACGAGGAATGGCGCGGCGACTTCCCCACCCGCTTCACCGGCTCCATCGTGGCTGACCGCGCGGGCAATGCCGTGGCCTATGCCCTCTTCAACCTGGAGCCGCGCGGCACCCTCTTTGTGGAACCCGGCGATCCGGTCTATGAAGGCATGATCGTGGGCGAGCACAACCGCGAGAATGACATCGACGTCAATGCCACCAAGGAAAAGAAGCTCACCAACCTGCGTGCCGCCGGCAAGGACGAGAATGTCATCCTGACGCCGGTCAAGAAAATGACGCTGGAACATGCCCTGCACTTTGTGCGCGAGGACGAGCTGGTGGAAGTGACGCCCCAGTCCATCCGCCTGCGCAAGGTGGAGCTTTCCGCCCAGAAGCGCTACCAGATGGCCGGCGCGCGCAAGAAGGGCTAGGCTTCCCCGGCCTTTCGCTGGAACAGACCGCGCCAGCAGGGCCTTGCGGGTCCCTGCCGGGCACATTTCACAGAAACAGCCCTTTCCCGTTGGGGAAAGGGCTGTTTCTGTACCTGTGCGGGACAAACGGCGCAAGGCATGGTTGTCCCGCCTGAGCATCTGCCGCTCTCTACGGTTTGACGTAGGCAAAGCCGCTCTTTTGCAGGCGCACGACTTCCACCAGACCGGCAGGCACGATTTCCACGCCGGGCCAGAGGTCTTCCTGCGTCAGGCTGTTATCATTGAGGGCATTCTGGCAGAGGCGGATCACAAGCCCGTTTTTCATGAGGGGCTGCGCCACTTCCCACAGGGCGGTCTGCTGCCGGGTAAACAGGGTCACGGCACCGCCGTTGCCCACCATCACCAGCTGAAAGGTCTCGCCGGGCAGGGCGTTCTGGTAGTTGCGGGCATTCTTGAGGGCAAGGGCCAGTCTGTCGGCATCCTTGAGATCCACATGCAGGCAGAGATCGTAATTCATGCTGTCTCCTTGGGCTGAAAGAAAGGGTGCCCGCAGAGCATAGCCCGGCTGAAGACTTTTTCCAAGCCGCGCTTGCGGCCTGTACAGGGACAGGATACAGTGCCACCATGCGTTTTTCTTTCCGGCCTGTTGTCCTGCTTGTGCTGCTCCTGCTCGCGCCCCTGCTGGGGGCGTGCGGTCTGGTGCAGCTGCTGGAGGAGCGTCCCCAGAAAACGGAAGAACAGGAGGCAGGATGGACGGCGGACCCCGTGCCCTACACGGTACAGGTGGTGGTGGAAAAGCCCGTGCCGCGGCCCGATGTGGACCATGACCGCCTGCAGGCCGAAGCCCGGGCCGTGAAACAGGAAGTGGATGCCGCCCGCGCCGAACGTGACCCCTATGCCCATCCGCTGGAAACGGACGAGCAGAACGAGGACAGCGGGGAGCAGGCAGCCGCGCCGGCGGCGTCGGCCGTGGATCCTGACGCTCCCGACGCTTCCGATGCCGCCGCAGGCGGCAACCGGCGGCAGCAGGACCGCTTTGCCCGTGCTGCCGAGGACCTGCGCGACAAGATGCTGGCCGCCAGTACCCTGGAGCAGCTGCGCAAGGAACCGCCTGACGGTCTGCTGGCGCTGGAGCGCCGTGCCCGTCTGGACCAGGAAGCTGCCGAAAAGCTGCTGCACTCGCAGGGCTATTATGAAGGAACGGCCTCCTTTCAGGTGGATGGTTCGGTCCGCCCGGCCCGCGTGCTGCTGCGTCTTGTTCCCGGGCCGCGCTATGTGCTCGGTCAGGCCGTGGTGCGCTATGAGCCGGCGCCGCATGTGCCCGAGGCCTTCCGCAACGGAACGCGGCGTGCCCAGTACAGCGGCCTGCAGGGCCTGCTGGGCCGGGAAGCCCGCGAACCTGTGGCGCCGCCGCGCTTTCCGCATCGTCTGCGGCTGGAGCCGGGCAAGCCGGTAACGGCCGAGGAAGTCCTGGCCGCCGTGGACCGTGTGCCCCAGTATCTGCGCCGCCAGGGCTATCCGGTGGCTGCGGTGTCCCGCACCCGCTATACCCTTGACCGTCAGAACCGCACCCTCAATGCCGAGGTGGTCATCAACGCCGGGCCGCCCGCCCTCATGGGCGAAATCCGTCTCATGAGCAAGAGCGATGTTTCCGAAGCCTATCTGCGGCGTCTGGCCTACTGGCGTCCCGATGATGAGCGCTGGAACAGCCGCCGGGTGGCCAATTACGGAGACCGCCTGCGCGGGCTGGGCCTGTTCAATGCCGTTACGCTGACCCCGGCGCTGGACGAGTGGAAGGCTGCGGGGGGAGATGTGGCCGCGCTGCCGCTGCTGCTGAAGGTGGAGGATGCTCCGCCCCGTTCCGTGGGCCTGGAGGCCCGGTACGATACGGACAGCGGCTTCGGCGTGGAGGCGGACTGGGAAAACCGTAATCTGCTGGGCAATGGCGAAAGCCTGCGCCTGGGCCTGCCCGTGACCACGGAAAAGCAGGGCATGACGGCGGAATTTCTGAAGCCCGCCTTTCTGCGTTCCGGCCAGAGCCTCAATGCCCAGGCGTCCCTGCTGCATGAGGATACCGATGCCTACGAGCGGCGCGGCCTGGCGGCCAAGGTCATGCTGGAGCGGCGCGTCAACCGCTACTGGCATGTGGGGGCCGGCGTTCTTGGCGATGGCGGCCAGCTGGCCGAGGACGGGCACGGCATGCGGCTGTACAGTGTGCTTGGCCCGCAGCTGACCATCCGGCGCGACAGCCGCAACAACAAGGTCAGCCCGTCGGCAGGCAGCGTGGGCAAGGTCCGGGTGAATCCCGTGGCCGGATATTATGACCAGCGTTTCACGGCTGTGGTGGGCGAGGCGGAGTGGATGGGCTATTACGCCCCCATGCGCAAGCCCAACGGGCGGCCGGATGACAGTCTGGTGCTGGCCGCGCGGGCGGCGGCAGGCATGATGGCCGGCGTGCCCCTGCACGCCATGCCCGGTTCCATGCGTTTTTACGTGGGCGGGGCAGGTTCCGTGCGCGGCTATTCCTATCAGGCCCTGGGACCGCGCAACAGCAAGGATGACCCCGAGGGCGGGCGCTCCTATCAGCTGGTCAATCTGGAAGCTCGCTTCAAGCTCACGGACAATCTGGGCCTTGTTCCCTTTCTTGATGGCGGCATGGCCTATCGGGACCAGTACCCCACGCTGGACGACCTGCACTGGGGCGCCGGTCTGGGCCTGCGCTACTATACGCCTGTGGGGCCGCTGCGCCTGGACGTGGCTACACCGCTCAATCCGGTGGAGGGCGACCCGCCCGTACAGCTCTATATCAGCATAGGACAATCCTTTTGATGGCCGAACCTTCCCGGGACATATCGCCCCTGCCCGAGGCCGCTTCCCCGGCACAGGCAGCCCCCCCTGCACCGCCCCGTCCGCGGAAGCGGTGGCGCCGTCCGCTGCGCTGGCTGGGACTGCTGCTGCTTGTGCTGGTCCTGCTGCTGGGCGGCAGTCTGGGCTGGTTGTGCAGCGGCAGCGGGCAGCGCTGGCTGCGGCATACCCTCAACGAGGTGCTGGCCGACAGCCTGACGCCTCTGGGCCTGTCGCTGGAAGTGACGGCCCTGGACGGTCTGCCCTTTGCGCCGCGTGTGGGCCTGACGGGGCGGGACAGCCGGGGCCTCTGGCTGGAAGTACCGGACCTGGAGCTGCGCTGGGGCCTGTCCCTGAGCCGGCCTGCCCTGCGGGTGGATGCCCTGCGTCTGCACGGGGGGGGCCTGTACCGTCTGCCCCTGCTGCCCGAACCGGAGGCGGCACCGCCGGAGGTGGCGCACAGTGCCGGCGCCGTGGCCGATGCCGTCTGCGCCGGTATGGCCCGTGTGCTGGACGTGCTGGCCTCTCTGCCGCTGCCGCCGGTGGAGCTGCGCGGACTGGAGCTGCGGGAGGTGGCCCTGCCGGCCATGTGGCTGTGTGTGGAGCCGCCGTCGGCAGAGGGCGTGCCCCAGGTGGATGTGCACCAGATGCCGCGGCTGACCCTGGAGGGAACGCTTCTGGCGGCCCTGGGGGCCGAAGCGCAGGTGGATATGGCCGTGCAGCTGGCGGTCAGCTGGCCGCGGGAGGCTGTGCGGCGTGCCCTGCTGCGGGAAAGCCGGCCGCCCCTTGCCGCGGAGACGGCGGCAGCGGGGGTGGACGCGCCCACGCTGCTGGCGGCGCTGCTGCCGGTTTCCTGCCTGGGGCAGGGCGAGGTGACGCTGCGTTTGCAGGCCCGGCACACCACGGACAGCTGGCAGCTGCGGCTGGAGCGCTTGCAGGTACAGGCCGGCATGACGAACGCTGCCCTGAGCCTGGCGCTGGACCTGCCTGACAGGGTGGAGCAGTGGAATGCGGCCCGCATCCGGCTGGAGCTGGATGCCGGCGTCCGGCCGCTGCCCGCGCCGGATGTGGTGGCAGCGCTGGAGGAGCCGGCCCGGCCGGAACAGCCTGCCAGCCCGGCAGAACGGCCGGCAGGGGCGGCGGCTCCTGTTGATGCGGGGACCGCCGAGGGAGCCGATGCGGCGGCCGCCGAAGGGGCCAGTGAACAGGGCCAAAGGCTGCCGGACAGGCTGTCCCTGTCCTGGGGAAATCTTTTTGCCGGTCCCACACGGGCCTGGCTGCTGGTGGACGGGCCGCTGTATGCGCCGCGTCTGTCCCTGCGGGCAGACAGCCCCGGCCTGCGCTTTGCTGAGGCGGCCATGCCGGCGCCGGAGGCCGCAGGCGCTGCCCCGGTTGCCGCGACCGGTACCTCGACCGGTGCCGGCGGGGCAGATGCCAAGGCCGGGAGCATGGCGCCGCGTTCTGATCTTTCCCGCATTGCGGTGGCGCTGGAAAGCTATCCCCTGCGCTGGCGGCAGGGGCTGGAGGGGCTGCCGGCCCATGCGGCTGTGCAGGCTTCTGTGGAATGCAGGGGCACGCCGCTGGAGGCCCGTTTTCGCCTGCTGGCCGGTGTGGGCAGCCCGCAGGGGCGTCTGGGCGAAGGCGAGCAGCAGCCCTTTGCCGGTTTTCTGGCCGTGGACGATGTGCAGTTGCGGGCCGCCGGTGCCCGTCTGGACGGACAGTGGCTGCTGGCCTTCCGGCGGGGCGCTGAGGATGCTGCCGGCGTCGAAGAAACGGCGGCGGCTGAGGCCCCTGTGCCGGATATGGCAGGCCCGGCAGAACGCCGTCCGGCGCCCGGGGAAGACCCGCTGCTGCGCCACCTGCGGGCCGTGCTGGAGAGCCTGCCCTACATGCGCGGGGCGCTGTTCGGAGAAATCAGGGACTGGCAGGCCCTGTCCCGTCCGCTGAGTCTTGTGCTGCCGGATGTGCGGGCCGAGGGCGCCGTGACCCGTCTGGAAGTGCGGGCCAGCCGTCCGGCGCCTGCGGAGGCGCCGCACTGGCATGTGCGCCTGGATGCGCCGCGGGGGGCCCTGCGCTGGGCCGGCGGCACGGCCCTGAGCTGGACCGGGCTGAGCGTGGATGCCGACCTGGAGACCGCGGGGGCGCTGCGTCTGGAGGCGGATGCCCGCGTGGCGGGCCTGGATGTGCCCGGGCAGCATTTTGCCCGGGGCCGCGTGCAGGGCACGGGCGCCTTGTGCGGGCCGCTTTCCGTATCCGCGACCGTGGCGGGAGACATGAGGCTGGACAGCCGCCTGCGCTGGGAGCCGGGCCGGCTGCGGCTGGAACGTCTGCAATTTTCGCTGCCCGGACAGGGCATTGGCCTGCGCCTGGCGGGCGAGGCCCGGCTGGAATATGGTGCCGATGGCTGGAGCTGTCACAATGTGGACCTGCACATTGCCCCGGCCGGCCGGCTGCGGCTGGAAGGGAGCCTGGGGCCGGACAAGGTGCGCGCACGCCTGGCGCTGGAAAAGACATCCCTGCAAGCCTGGCAGAAGGTGTTGCCAGCGCTGCCTGCCGGCAGTGTGGGACTGGATGCCCGGCTGGACGGGCAGCCCGCCCGTCCGCAGGGGCAGTTCTCGCTGACGGTGGACGGACTGAGCGTGCCGGGAGCGGCGCTGCCGCCTCTGGACCTGCGCTGCCAGGGCAGCCTGCGGCCCGGCGGGGACTACAGCCGCCTTCAGCTTTCCCTGGATGTGCCGGAGGCAAGCCGCCGGGCACTGGGGGCGGACCAGGTGGAGGCCCGCCTGCGCCTGCCGCTGGCCTTTTCGGCGTCGGGGGTGCCGTCGCTGCCGCCGCAGGCCGCGCTGGAAGGCCGGCTGCGCTGGCTGGGCCGCGTGGGGCCGCTCTGGCAGCTTGTGCCCATGGCGGACCGCCGCCTGCACGGCCAGCTGGATGTCCGGCTGGATGCCTCGGGCACGGTACAGGCCCCGGTGGTGGCCGGTGCCGTGCGTTTGCAGCAGGGGCGCTTTGAGGATGTGGCCCTGGGCGTGCTGTTGCAGGACATAAACCTGGCGGTGGAGCTGGACAAGACTGCGCTGCATTCCGGCCTGGATGCGCTGGGCAATGTCCGCGTGCGCGGCTCCTTTACCGACGGCCACAAGGGGCGGGCACAGCTGAACGGTGAACTGCGGGATCGCGGACGGCAGGTGCGTCTTGAAGGCCAGCTGGCCGATCTGCGTCCCCTGCGCCGCCGGGACCTCATGGTGGACCTGTCGGGAACGTTCGGTATGTCCGGCGCGCTCCTGGGGCCGGATATCCGGGCCGATATTGTCATCAATACGGGAGAATTACGCATCGACCGCCTTTCCACCGGCAGCAGTATCCCCACCCTGCCCATTGACACGGGCACGGCACAGGCAGCCAATATGCACCGGAAGGTGCCGCGCGGCTCCCTTGACGTGCGGGTGCGCACGCCCGGCCGTTTTGTGGTACGCGGGCGGGGGCTGCAAAGCCGCTGGCAGGCCGATGTGCGTATTACCGGGCCGCTGAATGATCCGCAGGTGCTGGGCAGCGTGGAAGCCGTGGAAGGGCAGTTCAGCCTGCTGGGGGCGCAGTTCCTGCTGCACCGCGGCGTGGTGCGCTTTGCCGGCGGAGCGCCGTCCAATCCCCTGCTGGACGTGGTGCTGCGCCATGAAACGCCCGATCTTACGGCGGACGTGCGCCTGGGCGGCTCGGTGCAACATCTCAAGCTCAGCCTGTCCAGCACGCCGTCCCTGCCCCAGGAAGAAATCATTTCCCGGATCATGTTCGGCCGCAGCTCCAACGAGCTGGGCCGCTTCGAAAATCTGCGCCTGGCCGCAGCCGTGGCCGAACTGGCCGGCTTTGGCGGAGACAGCCTGAGCGTGCTGGATGTGGCGCGCAAGGCGCTGGGGGTGGATGTGCTGCGCGTGGGATCGTCGCACCGGGGCTTTTCCGATGATCAGGGGGATGACGAAAGCTCCCTGCAGGCTGGCAAGTATATTGGCGAGCGCCTGTATCTGGGCGTGGAACAGGGCCTGAAGTCGGACAGCACCGCCGTGGTCATCGAATTGCAGCTGACGCCGCGCAGCAAGGCCGAGGTCCGCACCGAGCAGAACAATACCTCTGCCGGTGTCCGCTGGAAGTACAATTACTGAGCCGCTGCGCAGGCAGGCGGTCTGCCCGGCTGGCGTCTGTCAGTCTGGGGGGCGGCGCATGCCATGCCGCGCCGGGCCGGGGGCATTGGCGGCCTGTGCCGGGGCCGGTGTTCCCGGGGCGTTGCCGGTTTTTCCGCAGGTGTGCGGGGGGATGGCCTGTTCCGCTCCTCAATGCCGGCAGCGTGTTCCGTCTTTGCCGGCGTCCGGCAGCCTGGGAAGACGGCTGCCGGCCTTTTCTGGCGGGTGGGCGCGGTGTGTGCCCATCTGGCAAACCCTGTGTCGTGACGATGCCGTGGTACAGCGCCGGGGGCCGGGCCTGGCGGTTTGCGGGAGAACGGTTCATGCGGGAAGGGCAGCACGGATCATTGGGGCGACGCATTCGTCCGGCCACATCGGGCGACTGGTCTGCGCTGGCGGCGCTGTGGCGGCGCAGTGTGGAGGCCACGCATCCTTTTTTGGCGCGGGAAGACCTGGAGGCCATGGCGGCGGCCATGCCGCGCCGCTATCTGCCGGCCATGCACCAGCTCTGGCTGCTGGAAGAGGACGGCAAGGCGCACGGTTTCTGGGGCGGCTGGGCGCAGGGCGGGGTGCTGCGCGTGGAAATGCTCTTTGTGGCGCCGGAAGCCTTTGGCCGGGGCGTGGGACGCGCGCTGCTGGCCCATGCCTGTGCAGGGCGGCAGTACGTCTTTCTGGATGTGAACGAACAGAACCTGGGGGCGCGGGCCTTTTATGCCCGCTGTAGCTTCCGGGTGTACGGGCGTTCGCCGCTGGACGGGGACGGACGGCCCTATCCGCTGCTGCATCTGCGCTGGGACGCGCCCTCCTGAAGGCGTCGGCAGAAGCAAGACACGGCGGGGGATATGTTCTGCGGAACGTCCCCCGCCGTTTTGTCAGTTTTTGTGCCGCAGCCGGCTCAGCAGCTGCGGACCGGTCATGACCAGCAGCACAGCGGCGCAGATGATGCCCACGCCGGCGAGCACGGCGGGTGTGCAGGGTTCCTGAAAGATGACGATGCCCACACTGACGGCGGTCAGTGGTTCCATGACGCCCAGGATGGACGTGAGGGTGGAGCCGATGCGCTGCACGGCCAGCACCAGGGTCAGATTGCTGATCAGGCCGGTGATGAGGGCCAGGCCAAGGGCGTTTCCCGCTTCTTCCAGGCTGGCCAGGGGACGCAGGCTGCCGCAGATCAGGGCATAGATCAGGGCAATGAGCGCGCCGAAGGCCAGCACCCAGAAGGTGACGGAAAGGCCCGTGAGCCGGGGATGATGGAAGGTGTGCAGGCTGACGATATAGACCGCATTGCACAGGCTGGACAGCAGGGCCAGCCCCAGGCCCAGCAGGCTGAGACTTCCCGTGCCACTGTGATGGCCGCTGAGCAGGTAGACGCCCAGCACCGCCAGGGCAATGGCCGAGGCCGTGAGCCAGGAAAAGCGCTCGTGGAAAAAGATGACCATGATGCACATGACCTGCACCGGATAGAGAAACTGTATGGTGGCTGCCGTGCCGCTGGGAATGTAGCGGAAGGACCAGAAGAAGAGCAGGGCGGCCAGCAGGTAGAGCAGGCTGGCGCCAAAGAGGCACAGCAGGCTGCGCAGGGGGGCCAGAATGGCGTCGCCCCGCCAGAGCAGCCAGGCCCCCAGCGCCATGGCAGCGATGAGAAAGCGGTAGAAAAGCGCGCATTCGGCGGCCATGCCCCCCTGAATGAGCGGCAGCGTAAAGAAGGGAATGAGGCCAAAGGTGGCCGATGACAGCAGGCCGAAAAACAGGCCCATGACGTTCCTCCATGACAGGACGTGGCAGCAGGCGCGAAAACAGCGGTATGGGGCAGACAGGGCGCGGCTACCGGGTGGCGGCACTGTGCCGCAAAACCGGAAGTGACGCAAGCCGGAGCAGACAAAAAAAGGCCGCAGCACAAGCACTGCGGCCATATTTCTGCACAGCAGAAAAGGGCTTACTGGGCTTTTTCCAGAATGACTTCCGCGTCGGGATGGGCCTGGCGCATGGCTTCATGCATGGCGGCGGCATCGGCAAAGGCCCGGAAGGGGCCGACCATTTCCGAGGTTTCCATGCCCCGGAAGCGCACAAAATAGGCCAGATCATCGGCCAGGGGCCGTCCCTGGGCATCGCTGACCACTTCCAGGCTGACCTTGCCCACGCCACGGCGGCGCATGTCTATCTGATCTGCCGCCGCATAGGAAAGGTCAATGATGCGCCCGCGAATGAAGGGGCCGCGGTCCGTCACACACACCATGACGCTTTTGCCGTTCTGCTGATCGGTGACGCGGACCACCGTGCCAATGGGCAGGGTGCGGTGCGCGGCCGTGAAGGTATACATGTCATAGCCCACACCGCTGGCCGTGGGGCCATTATGCAGATCCGTGCTGTAGTAGGAGGCCTTCCCCAGGATAAATTCGGAACTCTGGGCGCGCTTGAGCCAGATGTCGCGGGTATCCGCGGAGGTGGAAGGGGAGGCGGGGGCCGCTGTGGAAGAATGTGCGGCAGGGGAAGAGGCGTTCTGGTGAGTGGTGTGGCCGGCTTTGCTGTCAGCGGCGGCCGTGGTGGGAACCATGGGAGCGACAAGGGCCAGACAGGCCGTGACGGTCGCCCACATGGCAAGCCTGTAAACAAACTTCATGGGGACTCCTTGGCTGGGGTACAACAGGTGTGTCTTTCGTCCAAGGACGAAATGGCACAGGTCGCCCACGGGCGACCCACTCCGGTCCTCGTCGGGGACAGATGACCGGGGTTTGCCTTTACGGGTATATCTCCTCCTCAAGTACCCAAGACTATGCCCTATTCCATTGGGGGCTGTCAAGGGAAAATTGTTTTTTAAAACAGTATGTTATGCGCAGACCTGCGCGAGGAACGGCCCAAATGGCCCCGCAGGACGGCCAGAAACGCCCCGGGAAAGGCCGTTCTGGCGGTCCGTACAGCGCGGCTTTTCGAAGGATAAGCGGGAGGAAAAGTGGCAGGAAAAGGGCGGCAGAAGGGCCGCCAAGGCAGCCGCAGGCAGGGCCGTCTGCGGCAGGCAGCCTTCACCCGGAAGCGTCCGGCGGCTGTCGTCACGACCCATGCGGCAGGCGCGGCAGGGGAAGACGCGGAGGAGCTTCCGCTCCTCCGCGTCCTGGCTGTCGGTTGGTTTACCAGTCCAGGGTAACCTTGAAGGCTGTGGCCAGTTCTTCCACGGGCACGCTGGCCAGGCAGGACGTGCCGCTGTACAGGTCCAGGTTGCCCGTATCCGTAACCGTGCCGATGCGGCGGCAGAGCTGCCACTGTCCCAGGGCCTCCAGCAGATCGGCATGCTGCGGTGCCACGCTGACCACCAGACGGCTGGCCGATTCGCTGTAGAGCAGCTCGGTGCGGTTCATGGCTTCCAGGGCCGGAACCTTGTCCAGGTCGATGCTGGCGCCCAGGCGGCCGCCGATGCACATTTCTGCCAAGGCCACGGCCAGACCGCCGTCGGAGCAGTCATGACAGGCCGAGATGGCCCGCCGGCGCATCATGGCATGCACGGCACGATAGCGGGGCAGGGCCGTGGCCACGTCCACCTGCGGCACGCGGCCGCCGCGCAGCCCCAGTTCGTCGGCCGCTTCGCTGCCGGCCATTTCGCGCCAGGTACCGCCCAGCAGGTAGATGATGTCGCCGGGGCGCTTGAAGTCCGAGGTCTGGGCCAGGGTCACGTTATCCATGACACCCAGAACGGAAAAGAGCACCGTGGGCGGAATGGATATCTTTTCGCCGCCGCCGGTATAGTCGTTTTTCATGGAGTCCTTGCCGGAAATGCAGGGCACGCCATAGGCCAGGGAGAACTGGCGCAGCGCCCGGCAGGCACGCACCAGCTGCGCCAGCTTGTAGTGGCCGTCCGGGGTCTTTTCGCTCTGCACCGGGTCGCACCAGCAGAAATTGTCCACGCCGGCCATGCGGTCCGGATTGCCGCCCACGGCCACGGCGTTGCGGATGGCCTCGTCCATGGCATTGGCCATCATCCAGTAGGTGTCGTAATCGCTGAACTTGGGGCAGATGCCGTGAGAGATGACCAGGCCGGCATCGGATTCCAGCAGGGGGCGCAGCACGCCGGCATCGGCCGGGCCATCGCGCTTGACGCCGCACAGGGGCTTGATGGCGCTGCCGCCGCGCACTTCGTGGTCATACTGGCGGATGATGTATTCCTTGGAGCAGATATTGAGGCGCGACAGCATGCGCTTGAGGAAGGCCCCCTGGTCAGCATCGGCCACATCCACCGTGATGTCATGGAATTCCGGAGCTTTCCAGCGGGCTTCCAGATGCAGCTGGGGCACGCCGTCGTGCATGAAAGCCATGGGCAGCGAGGCCACGATGCGGTCGCCGTAGCGCACTTCAAAGAAGCCGCTGTCGTCATAGGTGCCCAGGGCCGTGGCCTCCACATCCATGCGGCGGGCCAGCTCCATGAACTGGTCCAGCTTTTCCGGGGGCACGGCCAGGGTCATACGTTCCTGGGCTTCGGACAGCAGGATTTCCCAGGGGCGCAGGCCGTCATACTTGAGGGGTGCCTTGGCGATGTCCAGCACGCAGCCGCCCGTATCCTCGGCCATTTCCCCCACAGAGGAGGACAGGCCGCCGGCGCCGTTGTCCGTGATGGCATTGTACAGGCCCAGATCGCGGGCGCGCATGATGAAGTCATACATCTTGCGCTGGGTGATGGGATCGCCGATCTGCACGGCCGTGGCCGGGGACCCCTCGTGCAGTTCCTCGGACGAGAAGGTGGCTCCGTGGATGCCGTCCTTGCCGATGCGCCCGCCGGTCATGACGATGACGTCGCCCTTGCAGGCCTTCTTTTCCCAGCCGGGGCGGCCGTTGATGTCCGTGGGGATGATGCCCACGGTGCCGCAGTAGACCAGGGGCTTGCCCAGGTAGCGCTCATCAAACACCAGGGAGCCGTTGACCGTGGGAATCCCGGATTTGTTGCCGCCGTGTTCCACGCCTTCGCGCACGCCTTCCAGCACACGGCGGGGATGGAGCAGCCGCGGGGGAAGTTCCTTGTCATAGAAGGGAGAGGCAAAGCAGAACACGTCCGTATTGCAGACCAGTTCGGCGCCCATGCCCGTGCCCATGGGGTCGCGATTCACGCCCACAATGCCCGTGAGCGCGCCGCCGTAGGGGTCCAGCGCCGAGGGGCTGTTGTGGGTTTCCACCTTGATGCAGGCATCATAGCCGTCAATGAAGGAAATCACCCCCGCATTATCCTTGAAGACGGATTTGCAGTAGTCATCGGCGCCCATGTTTTCGCGCAGCCTGGCCGTGGCATCGCGGATGCAGGTTTTGTAGAGGTTGTTCACCTCTTCCGTGCGGCCGGTGTCTTCATCGGTATAGCGGATGCGGGAGGCAAAAATCTTGTGCTTGCAGTGCTCGGACCAGGTCTGCGCCAGCACTTCCATTTCCACATCCGTGGGATCGGCGGGCAGATGCAGGGCCTGGCGGCGGCTGCGTTCGTCCGGCCGGGCAAACTGGTCGCGGATGCAGTGCATTTCGGTGAGGGTCAGCGCCCAGGTATTGTCGCGGCTGGCCTGTTGCAGGGCCGCGTCATCCATGCCGGACAGGGGGATGGTTTCCACCGTGTCATTGGCCTGCCCGGTGACCTGGGCTGCCTGCGCCTCGAAACCGGGGCTGGCCTGCCATTCCTCGCGGCTCTTGATGCGGTAGCGCTGGATGAGATCGTTGCAGAGCAGGGAGCGGGTGAGATTTTCCACCTCGTCGCGGGAAAGGGGCTTGTCCGGCAGGCATGCCATGCGGTACTGCACGGAGGTATAGACGCGCAGGCTTTCGCGCGGCACTTCCAGCACCATGGCCGCCGTATCACGGGCCGTGCGGGCCTCGTTATCCGTGACGCCGGGGCGAAAGCCCACTTCCACGAACCAGTCCGGCAGGGGATCGCATACGGGCAGGGGCGTGAGGGAGGCATCCTGCAGGATGGGGTCATGCCAGATGCCTTCATCCACCAGGCGGCGCACCTGGGCGTCGCTCAGGCCGTCCACGGTATAGACCTTGATCTGGCGGATGCCCGCCAGTTCCATGCGCAGCGCCTTGAGCACATGCAGAAGGGTCTTGCGTCCCTGGGTATCGGTCAGGGCCGGATGCAGGCCAGTTTCCACTCGGTACAGCATAGCGTCCTCGTTGTTGCCGCCGGTTTCCCGGCAGGATGACTATTTCTTGCGGTCGCGTACGTAGTTGGTCATTTCGCGCAGCACGTCCTGCTCCCGGCACTGGGGCAGACGGTCCAGCGCCATGAGCGCCCTGTCCAGATAGTCCTGCGCCTCATCGCGCGCTTTGGCGTCAAAGCCCTGCCGGCGAATGGCCTCGCCGATGCGGCTGGCGTCTTCCTCGCTGAACAGGCCCTTGGCAAAGGCCGTGTCAAAGCTGGTGCGTTCCGCCGGGGAAAGATGCTGGCGGTAGAGGCGCAGGGGCGGGGTGAGCTTGCCCTCGCGCACGTCGCCGCCGGAAGGCTTGCCCGTAACGGCACTGTCGGCAAAGTCCAGGGCGTCATCCACCAGCTGAAAGGCCATGCCCACATTTTCGCCGTAGTCGGCCGCGGCGGCCACCTGCATGACATTGCCGCCGGCATAGAGCGCGCCCATTTCGCAGGAAGCCCGGATGAGCCAGGCCGTCTTGCCGCGGATGATGGCATCGTAGGTTTCGGCCGTGACGTTCACCTGATGCTGCGAGGCGATTTCCAGGATTTCCCCGGCAGCGGTCTGGCTGGTGGCAGCGGAAAAGCAGCGGCACAGGGCCGGGTCGTCAAAGCGGGCCACCAGGCCGTTGGCCGTGGCCAGCAGGGCGTCGCCGGCCAGGATGGTGGGCGTGACGCCGAACAGGGTATGCGCTGCGGGATGGCCGCGCCGGCTGTCGGCATTGTCCAGGACGTCATCGTGCAGCAGGGTGGCCGCGTGCAGCATTTCCATGCAGACGGCCAGCTCGTAGACCCTGTTGTCCGTACAGCCCAGCAGGCGGGCCATGAGGACCACCAGCAGCGGACGCAGGCGTTTGCCGCCCGCGTCGAAAATATGCCGGGCCACGGGCTGCACCGAGGGATGCAGCGCCTTCACGGCATTGTCCAGGGCCTTGTTGATGGGGGGCAGTTCCATGCCCAGTCGGGCTTTGAGCAGTATCATGATGAGTGTCTATACAAGGTTGAGGGTGGGCAGGATGCGGCCCAGTTGGCGCAGGGCGCCGGGAAAATCCTGTTCATGGGCGGCGCGTCTGCCCGTTTTGTTGGACACGCAGCGCACTTCCAGGCAGGGCAGATGGGCACGGGCCGCCGCATAGGCCACGGCAAAGCCTTCCATGTTTTCCAGGGCCGGGGCATGGGCGCGCCACAGTGCCGCCGCGCGTTCGTCGCTGCCGCTGACGCCGGCCACGGTAAGGGAGCGCAGCGGCGGGGCCGCCAGATCGCCCCGGGCCGTCAGCCCCAGGGCCGGGGCACTGTCCAGCGGCAGATGCTGGAACACGGTTTTCCCGCCGTCCTGCCACTGGGGAAAGGCAAAATGTTCGGCAGAAACCTGATGCCCGTCATGCAGGCCGTATTCGGGCCAGATTTCTTCGCCAACAGGGCAGAGCTGCCCCAGCGGCCAGCGTTGCAGGTCAAAGCTGCCGGCCAGCCCGGCCAGGATTACGCCGCGCAGGGGCTGCTGCCGGAAGGCGCAGCTGGCAAGGACCTGCCCCATGCCCAGTGCCGCATTGACAGGCCCCACCCCTGTCACGCAGGCCAGCATGGGCTGGCGGGTTCCCGTGACGGCAAGGGGTTGTTGCAGCGGCAGGCTATCGCCACACGGCAGGCAGTCCCGCGGCAGCAGGGCCAGCAGTTCTTCCCGGGTGGCGGCACAGAGCAGGTACACGGCCTAGAGTCTCCAGTAGTCCATGCCGGAAGCGCGCATGGCAACGGGATCAAAGAAAGCCTTCACGTCCATGAGCAGGGCATTGTCCGCGTCCACAAAGCGGCTGCGCAGTTCCTGCGGCGTCATGGCGGCATATTCCCTGTGGCCCACTGTGAGGATGATGGCATCCAGACCGGTGAGGGCATCCAGCGGCAGCAGCGTCTGCCCGTAGACCCGCAGGGCTTCGGCGGCGTCGGCCTGCGGATCATGCACCAGCGGTTCCACGCCGTATTCGCGCAGCTCGCGGATCACATCCACCACCTTGGTATTGCGCAGGTCAGGTACATTTTCCTTGAAGGTAAAGCCCAGAATGCCCACACGCGCCCCATTGACCTGGCGCCGGTGACGGATGAGGCGCTTGACCACGCTTTCGGCCACGTGCTTGCCCATGCTGTCATTGATGCGGCGTCCGGCCAGGATGACTTCGGGGTGAAAGCCCAGCTCTTCGGCCTTGAAGGTCAGATAGTAGGGGTCCACGCCGATGCAGTGCCCTCCCACCAGACCCGGCCGGAAGGGCAGGAAATTCCACTTGGTCCCTGCGGCTTCCAGAACCTCGATGGTGTCGATGCCCATGCGCTCGAAGATGATGGACAGCTCGTTCATGAGGGCGATGTTCAGGTCGCGCTGCGTGTTTTCGATGACCTTGGCGGCCTCGGCCACCTTGATGCTGGAGGCACGGTGGATGCCGGCCTTGACCACGGAGCCGTAGACCTGCACCAGCAGGTCGGCCGTGGCCGCATCGGAACCGGAAACAATCTTGGTGATGCTGGCCAGGGTATGCACCTTGTCGCCGGGATTGATGCGCTCCGGCGAATAGCCCACGGTGAAGTCCGTGCCGAAGGTGAGGCCCGATTCCCGTTCCAGAATGGGCACGCAGATTTCCTCGGTGAGGCCGGGGTAGACCGTGGATTCGTAGACCACCACAGCGCCTTTTTGCAGATGCTGTCCCACGGTGGTGGTGGCGCCGACCACGGGCGTGAGGTCCGGGGCGCGGTGATCGTCAATGGGCGTGGGCACGGCCACGATGATGACGGAAGCCTGCTCCAGGTCTTCGGCACGGCAGCTGTAGCGCAGGTTGGCAGCGGCCAGGTCCGCGTCGCTTACTTCATGGGTATGGTCATGCCCGCCCAGCAGCTCTTCCACGCGGCGGCGGCTGATGTCAAATCCCAGAACGGGCATGTGCCGGGAAAGGGCCACAGCCAGCGGCAGCCCCACATAGCCAAGGCCCACCACGGCCAGGGTACGTTTGCCCTCGGTCAGTTCGCTGAAATGAAACATGCTTCTGTCCTTTACAGTTCCCGTGTCCTGCGGCACCATGGCGGCATGAACGAAGGGTTTCCGCTTTTTTTCTGTGCGCTTGGTCTGGCCTTTGCCCTGGAGGGTATCCTCTGGGCAGTGTTCCCGCGGCAGGTGCAGCGCGCCATGCGCTATGCCCTGCGGCTTGATCCCGAACGCCTGCGCTGGTGGGGCTTCATGGCCCTCTGTCTGGGGCTGGGCCTCGTGGCCGTCACCCGTTAGGGCTGCCTCCGGCCTGCCCGGCCTGCTCGGGGGCGAGGACGGCCGCGGCCGTCCTCCAGAAGGTGGCGCGCGTCTTACGATTGTCCGTCGGAGTCCGCGACGCGGGGCCTGCTGGGGACAGGCGTGGCCACGTAGCGGGCTTTTTCCGCCACATGCAGGCAGACGATCCCCGACGTGAGCCGGCGGTACCAGGCGCGGGCAAAGCCGGCGTCACGCAGTTCCTGTTCCAGCACCGCAGCGCGTGGAAAGGCGCGGATGGTTTCGGCCAGATAGGCATAAGCCGCGTCATCGCCGGAACAGAGCCGCCCGATGCGCGGCAGTACTTTGTTCAGATACCAGTTGTACAGTCCCCCCCAGATGCGTTCCTCGCCGGAACCGAATTCCAGGATGCACACCCGTCCGCCGGGAACCAGCACGCGCAGCATTTCGGCAAAGGCGTCCTGGCGCGGCGTGATGTTGCGGATGCCAAAGGCCATGGTCACGCAGTCCACGGAGGCATCGGGCAGCGGCAGGCGTTTGGCATCGGCCGCCACGGGCAGGATATGTGCGCCTTCCGGCCGGCGCAGCTTGGGCAGGCCCTTGCGCAGCATGGGCGGGCAGAAGTCCATGGCCGGCACGGTCACCTGCGGCCAGCGGCGGCGGATGGCCAGCGAAACGTCCAGCGTGCCGGCAGCCAGGTCCAGCACCCGCCCCGTGGGACCAGGCCGCACGGTATCGGCCAGCACGCGGCGCCAGTAGAGGTCTATGCCGCAGCTCAGCAGATGATTTCCCAGATCATAGACGCCCGCAATGCGGCCGAACATGCCGGCCACGGCGGCGTCGTGATGTCTGACGTTCATGCCCTGTCCTCCCTTTCCTGCGGGCAGGCGCGGATGGTCTCATGCACCACGCGGAAGACAGCGGGAAAGATTTCCGCAAAATTGCCGGGAGACACCGTGCGCGTTTCAATGAATTTGGCCGTCAGTTCCTTGGCGACCTGCAAGGCTTCCTTGCTGTCCTTGTCCATGGCGTCCTCGCTGAAAAAGGCAAAACCCGTCCCTGGGGAATGGTCGTGACCCACAGCGGGTACGTGCCGGACGGGAAAGGAACGAAAACGGTCAGCCCCCGCCCCTTTTTTGAAAAAATGTGCCGACGCAGGTACCCCCGGCGTCGGGAAGAGTTATTTTATGCGCTCCGCGTCTGATTGGCAAGGTTGAAAGCTGCCCCCCGCTGCCGCTGCCCGGCAGGCAAAACGGCCCGGGCGGCCCGCCGTGCGCTGCCCCTCAGCCCTGACGGTCCGTTTCTTCCGGCATCAGCTGACGGAGTTCCTCGCGCAGGATGCGGGCCGTGGCGGCCGCGGCGGCCTTTTCAATATGTTCTTCGGCCATCAGGGTATCCAGGCGCCGGCTCAGGGCGTCCAGCTGCTGTTGCAGGGTCCGGCAGGTCTTTTCCAGACTGGCCAGCCTGTCCGCCAGTTCCGGCGGAAGGGCAGGGGCCGCGGGGGAATCCTGCGGATCGGCAGGGGGGCGGGGGGCGTCTGCGCTTTCTGGCGCGGTGCCGGCTGCCGGCAAGGGAGCAGTTGCACCGGACGGTGCCGGTGCGGGCAGCTGGGCGTTCAGGGCGGGATCGTGCAGCACCACCGCACGGGACCGTGACGGGGGCGTCTGCGCCGGGTCTGCCGGTGCCCCGGAAGGCGTCGGCGTGGCGGAAGCTGTCCCCTGTTCGATAAGGTCCGTCAGGTCAATGATGGTGTCATTTTCCGGTGTCATGAACAGCCTCGCGGTTGGGGACTCTGAAACAGCGGGCAATGCTGCCCGGAAACGTGAAGCACGGTAGCAGGTTCACGGTGGAAAGGCAAACGGGGCGGCTCCTGTGCCGGCGGGCATAAAAAAAAGCCGCGACCGGAGTCGCGGCTGGATGGGCCGGGGAGTGGCCTACGGATGGCACTTGGACTTGGCGCAGCCGGTCAGCTCCTTCTTCATTTCGGGCTTTTCGGTGGCCATCTTGGTGTGGCACTGCAGGCAGGACTGATGCTTCACGTCCTTCTTGCTGTGCACCACATAGTACAGGCTCTTGGTGCCCTTCTTGCCCTGCAGGTCGTCATGGCAGCCGGCGGTGGCGCACTTGCCGAAGTTTTCCTTGCCGTCCACGGGATGGTGGCAGACCACGCATTCCACCGTCTTGTGGGTGCTGTGGTTGAACTTCACCGTCTTCTTGGGGTTGGAACCCACCATATCCAGGCCGTCAGCGGGAACGGCAGGGGCGGCAAAGGCCGGCGAGGCAAGGGCCAGCGCCAGCAGAGCGGCCGGAATACACGCGAACTTCATAAACACTCTCCTCTTCAGTTTGCATCACCACGGGCGACCTCCACAGGCGCACCCTTACCAGAAGTGGTTCATAGAAAAATTTACGCCAGCGGGCAAAGTGTGTCAATGCGTATGCGCAACACACTGTTGTCCTCGGATATGCGGAAAGGCGGGGCAGCGGCACTGCCGGAGGGAAGGCGGAAGAGACCTGCGGGGGAGGAGATACCCGGGGAAAGCCCTGGAAAATGCGGGCCGGGATGCCGGGGGCGGGGCATCGGATGGAAGCCCGCCCCCGGTGATGGGGCGTTTCCCTAAAACGTCACCTTGCGGGCGGCGTCCAGGGCCTTGCTGAAGTCGTCGTCGGTATGGGCAAAGGAGACCATGCCGGTTTCAAAGCCCGACGGCGCAAGATAGATGCCCTGCTGGCGCATCTGCTGGTAGAAGGTGGTAAAGAGCTTCTGATCGCAGGCCTTGGCCTGGGCAAAGTTGCGCACGGGCGTTTCGCTGAAGTAGGGGCAGAACATGGAGGCAATGGTGGGCACCTGAATGGGAACCCCCTTGGCGGCCAGAATGGCGGCCAGTTCTCCGGCAAAGGCCGCGGTGCGGGCTTCCAGGGCCGCATAGTCCTGCCGGCGCAGTTCGCGCACCGTGGCAATGCCGGCGGCCATGGCCAGAGGGTTGCCGGAAAGGGTGCCGGCCTGATAGACCTCGCCGCGCGGGGCCACGTGTTCCATATAGGTGCGTTTGCCGCCAAAGGCACCCACGGGCAGACCGCCACCGATGATCTTGCCGAAGGTGGTAAGGTCGGCATCAATGCCGAAGCGGGCCTGGGCACCACCGAAGGCCACGCGGAAGCCGGTAATGACCTCGTCAAAGATGAGCAGGCTGCCGTGCTGGCGGGTCAGGTTGCGCAGGCCTTCCAGAAATCCGGGCACGGGCAGCACAAGGCCCATATTGGCGGCCACGGGTTCCACAATCACGGCGGCAATGTCCTTGCCGTATTCGGCAAAGAGGGCTTCCACGGCAGCAAGATCATTGTAGGGGGCCAGCAGGGTGTCGGCCACCACGGCGGCGGGCACGCCGGGCGTGCCGGGAATGGAGAAGGTGGCTATGCCGGAACCGGCAGCGGCCAGGAAGGGATCGGCATGGCCGTGATAGCAGCCGATGAACTTGAGCACCTTGTCCCGGCCGGTGACGCCCCGGGCCAGGCGCAGGGCGCTCATGGTGGCCTCTGTGCCGGAATTGACCATGCGCACCATTTCCAGGCTGGGCATGTCGGCCACCACTTCCTCGGCCAGGGTCACCTCGTCGGGGCAGGGAGCACCGTAGCTGGTGCCACGTCCGGCGGCCTCGCGCACGGCAGCCGTGACGGCCGGGTGATCGTGGCCCAGAATCATGGGGCCCCACGAGAGGACAAAGTCCACAAAGTCATTGCCGTCCACATCGCGGATGTGGCAGCCGTGGGCTTCGGCAATGAAAAGGGGCAGGCTGTCCACATTGTGGCAGGCGCGCACGGGGCTGTTGACCCCGCCGGGAATGACGGCGCAGGCCTTGTCAAAAAGATGGCGGGAGGTGCTGTTGTCCATTGCGGCTCCTTAAAAGTAGGTCATGGAGATTTTTTTGAGTTCCTTGAGGCTCCTGAGGATGATGTGCTCACCCAGCGGAGCGCTGGCGGCCATCTGGTCCACCACGTCCAGGCATTCCTGGTCGCTGCGGCCGTGAATCATGGTATAGAAGGTATAGGGCCAGTCCTCTGCCGGGCTGGGACGGTAGTAGGCGTGGGAAATATGCGCGTTTTTGGCGGCAATGCTGCCGCATTCCTCCACCTTGTCCTCCTCCACCTTCCAGGCCACCATGGCATTGTGGTTCCAGCCGGTACGCTGGTGCTTGATGCTGGCCCCGAAACGGCGGATGGCGCCCTCGTCCTTGAGCTGCTGGAGCAGGGCGAGCACGTCGTTCTCGCTGCTGCCGGTCTGTGCGGCAATGTCGGCATAGGGGGTGAGGCTGTCGGGCAGGTCTGCCTGTACGATGCGAAGTATGGCTCGTTCCGTTTCGTTGAAGTTGCGGCTCATGGGACTCCTTGCACGGGCGCTGCCGTGCTGGCTGCGGAATGAAATGCCGCGCCGGACGGATGACCGGCGCGGCGTGAAGACGGAAATCAGCGGCGCGGAGCCTTCCAAAGGCGTGGCGCTAGCGGCTGATGGAGCGGGCAAACAGCTCCTGAATGGCCTGGCGGCCGTTGGCTTCCAGGAAGCGCGTGCCCGTGGCGGCAAAGTGCGGATATTCGATGACCGGATCGGTCACCGGCACCCAGGCATCCTTTTCCCAGAGGAACCAGCCGTCGCGGGGCTGGTCAAAGACAATGAGCGGTTTGTTGCAGATTTTGGCAAATTCCGCTCCCCAGCCCGTGCCGCCCTTGACGGTGTCATCGGGCTGAATGGCGCCCACAACGATGATCTGGTTACCGCTGCTCACCTGCCAGCAGATGGACTGGAGCACCTTGCGGAACAGGGGGGCGCGCGTATATTCGCGATTCATCAGTTTGGACACATAGCTCAGGCTCACATCCTTGAGGGCCAGTTCCTCGCTGGTGAGCACACGCACACCGCGGCTGCGTTCCATCTGATGGCCTTCAAAGCTGTAATTGACCTCTTCGACGCCCCAGCTTTCCGCCAGTGCCCCGAAAAACTGCTCCGTTCCGGCAGCACCGCCGCTGTAGAGCACACATTGTTTGGGGTCGAGCATAATGCCTCCTGCAGAGTTGCGCCCTGTCGGGCGGTAGTGACGGCCTATATCATGGCAGAAATCGTCCATGACGGCAAGGCATCCCGCCGGGGCACAAGGGCTTCCGCCCCCAAAACAGGCGGAAGCCCTCAAGCAGCAGAACGTGCGCCTAGCGGCTGTAGGTGACCTCCAGGCTGGCCGTGCCCAGCACCTTGCCGTAGCGGGAAAAGCCGGCCATGGCGGGCAGGGTTTGGGGCGTGATGCCAAGATGGTCCACGCTCAGGGCATAGAGGGTGATGATGTAGCGGTGCGGCTTGTCGCCGGGGGGCGGGCAGGCGCCGCCGTAGCCGGGCGTGCCGAAGTCGGTGAGGGATTCCACGCTGCCGGCGGGCAGGGCCTTGCGGGCGCTGGCATCAAGGCTCAGGGAACGCGCGCTGGCCGGAATGTCGGAAACCACCCAGTGCCACCAGCCGCTGCCCGTGGGCGCATCCGGGTCATAGATGGTCAGGGCAAAGCTCTTGGTGCCGGCGGGCGGATTGCTCCAGACCAGTTCCGGCGAGATGTTTTTGCCGGTGCAGCCAAAGGCATTGAAGACCTGATCCAGACCCATGGTGCCGCCGTTTTTGAGCTGCGGACTGGACAGGGTGAAGGTGCCGCCGGCGGCAGCCGGGGCGGCAAGGGCAAGAACAAGGGTAAGGGCCAGAACGGTCCGGGACAGGATGTGGTATGATTTCATAGTGTTTTACTCTGTTTTGTTCTGTGAAAAAATACCCCGGAGGCATCCCCGGGGCTGTCCTTACGCCTTAGTAGCGGGGAGGACGGGGCGCACGCGGCTTGGCTTCATTGACGCGCAGCGTGCGTCCGCCGAAGTTCTGATTGTCCAGCGCTTCGATGGCGGCCGCAGCATCGGCATCATCCATCTCGACAAAGCCGAAGCCACGGGCACGACCGGTTTCACGATCGTTGACCAGCTTCACGGAAAGGACATTACCGTATTCGGCGAAGAGGTCACGGACCTGTTCTTCGGTGGACGACCAGGGAAGATTCCCGACATAAATGGACTTGGACATGAAGAAACACCCTCTCAAAAAAACAGTCATACCGCGCTCACCCCAGCAAAACCCATTGCCGGCACGCGGCCGTTGTTTGGACAAAAGCATGCTTTGCGCGGCTTGTCAACGCGGCGTTTGGGCTGCGCCGGCCGAAAACGGCCCCCTGATGTGCCTTTTGGACGGACCGGTGAGGAAAAATGCGGGCGGCATTTTGCCTGTATCTCAAAATTACAATATTTTTCAATAGGATAAATAAAAAATCGTTTGAGCGTTCAAGCAGTTTTTTTGTGACAAAATTCTGTGGGAAAAGATGCACGGTTTTCTGTGGTTTTTGCCGCAGTGGGCTATAGCTGGCCCCAGCGGCTGGAAACGGGCGGGCGTGCCGGGCAGCCGCCGGGTGTGCTGTGTGCGTACTGAGGGGCAGGTATGGGGGACGAGACGAGGGCTGCGCGTGCCTGCCGCCCGTGCGCCGGTGTGCATGGCAGGGGGAAGCCGCCAGCAGGCAGGGAAACGCAGAGCGCCCCGCAGGCCGTGCGGCTGCGGGGCGTTATTGCATATGGCAGACCGGGTGCCGCAGGGCGTGTGCCGACGTGCGGCCGCCTGCTTCGCTGGGCTGCCGGATGGGGGCGTTACGGCGTCTGGCCGGCGGCCGTTTCGGAGGGCGGCGGCATCCAGTCCGGCGCCATGTCCTCAAAGGAGGTGTAGGGAGAAATGTACATGAGTTCGGCCACACCCACAGGCCCGTTGCGCTGCTTGCCGATGATGATTTCGGCCACGCCCTTGGTGGGGCGCTCGGCCGGCTTGCTGTACCGGTAGACATCGTCCCGGTAGACAAACATGATGACGTCGGCATCCTGCTCGATGGCGCCGGATTCGCGCAGGTCAGACAGCATGGGCCGCTTGTCCGAGCGTTCTTCCACCTTGCGGTTGAGCTGGGAAAGGGCCACCACAGGCACGTCCATTTCCTTGGCCAGGCTCTTGAGGGCGCGGGAAATTTCCGAGATTTCCAGTTCGCGCGAATCCACACGCCTGCCGGCGCGCATGAGTTGCAGATAGTCCACCACCACAAGCCCCAGGCCCTTTTCGCTCTTGAGCCGGCGTGCACGGGAGCGCAGTTCCAGGGTGGAGAGGGCGGGCGTGTCATCAATATAAATGGGCGCATTGGAAATGACATCAGCCGCCTGGGAAAGATTGGCCCATTCCTCATCCGTGAGCAGGGCCGGGCGGCGCATCTTGGATACGTCCACCTTGCCCCAGACGGCCAGCATGCGCTGCACCAGCTGTTCCTTGCTCATTTCCAGGGAAAAGATGCCCACGGGCACCCCCTGGCGGATGGCCGCATGCAGCGCCATGCACATGGCAAAGGCGGTTTTGCCCATGCTGGGGCGGGCCGCCACGATGATGAGGTCCGAGCGTTGCAGGCCGGCGGTGAGCTTGTCCAGGCGGGAATAGCCGGTGGTGACGCCGGTGATGAGGTCCTGCGTGCCGGCCATGCGCGACAGATTGTCGAAAACGCGCGCCACCAGATCGGAGGAATGGGAAAAATCCCGCCCCGTGGTGCGCTGCGATATGGCAAAGACGGCCTGCTCCGATTCATCCAGCAGGGCGGTCACATCGCGCGAGGCATCATAACAGTTGCCGATGATGCCCGAACAGGCCGTGATGAGCTGCCGTTGCAGGGCCTTGTCGCGCACGATGGTGGCATAGTATTCGGCATTGGCGCCGGAAACCACGGCCTGCGCCAGTTCGCCGAGGTAAACGGCGCCGCCGGCTTCTTCCAGCTCGTTGCGGTTGCGCAGCTGCTCGGCCAGGGTTACCAGATCGATGGGGGCGTTTTTGCGGTACAGGTCCAGGATGGCCCGGAAGATGGCTGCATGCGAGGGCAGGTAGAAGTCCTCCTCCCGGAGCATGTCCACCATGATGTGCAGCACATCGGGCCGCATGAGCACGCCGCTGAGAACGGCCTGCTCGGCTTCCACACTGTGGGGAGGAACCCGGCGCAGCAGGTCGTTTTCGGCGCTGCGGGCCGCATCGGCCGTGTTCCGGCCCGGAGCGGCGGAAAAAGAGGCGCCGCCCCCGGCCTTGCGGCCGGAGGCGGCGTTCGTGGCGGATGGGGAAGCCATGCGCACCTTATTCGGCGGCTTCGGCGGCAGCTTCTTCAGCAGGCGCTTCGGCGGGGGCTTCTTCAACCTTGTCGGACACCACCTTCACGGGCACGGTGGCGATGATGTCGGCATGCAGGCGCACGCGCACGGGATGTTCGCCAAGGGTGCGGATGGGGGCATCCAGCAGGATGCGGCGGCGGTCCACGTCCACGCCCAGGGCGGCAAAGGCATCGCCGATGAGGGCCGTGGTCACGGAGCCGTACAGCTTGTCGTTTTCACCCACGTGCATGGCAATGACCACGTCGAGGGCTTCCAGACGTTCACAAAGAGACTGGGCATCGGCACGCAGGGCATCCATACGGGCCTGGAGCTTCTTGCGTTCCAGTTCAAAGACCTTGAGGTTGGCTTCGGAAGCCACCATGGCCAGGCCCTGGGGCAGCAGATAGTTGCGGCCATAGCCGGGCTTCACGTTGACCACGTCGCCAAGATTGCCGAGATTTTCCACGTCGGCGCGAAGAATCAGTTTCATATGCGCCTCCTTAGATCATGCTCTTTTTCTTGACGCCGGAATCATGGGTGGCGGTGTAGATGAGCAGGGCCATCTGACGGGCACGCTTGATTTCGGTGGTCAGCAGACGCTGATGATGCGCGCAGGTACCGGTGATGCGGCGGGCAATGATCTTGCCGCGTTCGGTGATGAAGTCGCGCAGGATGTCGGGGCGCTTGTAGTTCAGGGGCAGATCCTTGTCCGCGCAGAAGCGGCAGAACTTGCGGCGGGGGGCAAACTTTTTCTTGAAAGCCATTACGCAACCTCCACTTCATCAGCCAGCTTGACGGTCACGAACTTGAAGATGCCGTCGGTGATACGGATATTGCGCTCCAGTTCCGCCACGAGCGGGGCAGGAGCATTGTACACCAGACGCACATAGTAGCCGCGCATCTGCTTGCGCACGGGGTAGGCCAGATCGCGCATGCCCCAGTGGTCCACTTCTTCCATGACGCCTTTTTCGCGTTCCACCACAGCGGTGAGGGCGCTGAGGATGCCCTCACGGTTTTCGGCGGAAAGCTCCGGCGAAAGGAGGAGCAGGGTTTCGAATTTCCGCATGGTTATCTCCTTTTGGACTTGGCAGCCCGCACCCTGGGATGCGAGCAAGGAACAGTTTGTATAGCGACGGGCCGCGGGCCTGTCAAGAGCTTTGCCCGCAGCCGACGGGGGCAGCGCCGGAAGCCGACGGTGTGCTTGCAGACGTTTTGCCCGCAGGGGTCGGGCAGCCGCAGCGGAGCGCGGGAAACGCGCACGGCCGGGGCCGTCCCGGTGCCGTTTTCTGCCCTAGCAGGGAGGCTGCGCCGCTGACGGCGGGGATCAGATGACATAGAGGCGCTGATTGACCTCGCCCAGCAGGCAGAGCAGCTCGTAGGGCAGGATGTCCGCCAGACGGGCCAGTTCTTCCACAGTGACGGGGGTCTGTCCGTCTGCGGCCTCGCCACCCACAAGCCAGGCCGAATCGCCGCGCTTCACTTCGGGGATGTGGCTTACATCGGCCATCATCATGCTCATGCAGACGCGGCCCACCACGCGGGCGCGCCGTCCGTGCAGCAGCACATCGGCCCGGTTGGACAGGGCGCGGGGATAGGCCGTGGCATAGCCGCAGGCAAGGACGGCCACGGTCATGTCATGGGGGGCGGTGAAGGTGCGCCCGTAGGAAATGCTCTGTCCGGCCCGCAGCTCGCGCACCTGCATGACCGGGGCGCTCACGCTCATGACCCATTCCAGACCGGCGCCGCGGGCTTCCCACGGGCCGCCGGCAAAGGGATTGCCCCCGTACAGGGCAAAGCCGGGACGGCAGACCTCGAAATGTGCCTGGGGCAGGCCCAGGGTGGCGGCGGTATTGGCCAGCGAGCGCTGGAGATCGGGCCAGCGCTGGCGCAGCGGCTCGCAGCAGCGGCGGAAGCGCTCCACCTGCGCCAGGGAAAAGGCCGCATCCTCCGGATCGTCGGCCGACGGCATGTGCGAGATGGCCAGCACCGGGCGGATATGCGGCAGGGCGTCCAGGGCGCGCACCAGCACGGGGATGTCCTTTTCCTCAAAGCCCAGGCGCCCCATGCCCGTATCCAGCTTGAGGGCCACGGTAAGGGTCTTGCCCGTACCGGCGGGCAGGACCTCGGTGGCATTGTGCAGGTCTTCAAAGCAGGTCAGAACCGGCGTGAGGCCGGCATCGGCGGATTGTGCCCATTCATTGGCGCACATGGCTCCCATCAGGGGAACGATGAGCTGCCGGTAGCCCTCGTCACGCAGGGCAATGCCCTCGCTTACCGTACCAACGGCAAAGCGGCGGGCGCCCACGCGGTCAAGGGCACGCGCCACGGGCAGCATGCCGTGCCCGTAGGCATCGGACTTGATGACAGGCAGCAGGCGGGCGGGATCACCGCAGCGGGCAAAGTTGCGTTGCAGGGCGGGAAGGTCAATGTGACAGGCGGACGGGGTGAAAATGCAGGTCATGCGAAGCTCCGCGTCGTTCTGGACGGCGTAAGGGAGATACATAGCAATATGCGCCCCGATAGACAAGAAAAAGTCTAGACCCGCCGGCGGACAGCTTGCATCCCGGGCCGCCTGCGGCTACCCTGCCGCTCATGACATCCTACGCTCTGCATATCCAGCACACGGACGGCGCGGCCCGTGCGGGCATCCTGCATACCGCGCACGGCCAGATTCCCACGCCCATCTTCATGCCCGTGGGCACGGTGGGGTCGGTGAAGGCCGTGGCGCCGGACGATCTGACGGCCATGGGCGCGCCCATTATTCTGGGCAATACCTATCACCTCTATCTGCGGCCCGGCCATAAGCTGGTGGAGCGCCATGGCGGGCTGCACGGCTTTGCCTCCTGGCCCGGGGCCATTCTCACGGACAGCGGCGGCTTTCAGATTTTCAGCCTCAATTCCCTGCGCAAGCTGCGGGAAGAAGGGGCCGAGTTCCGCTCCCATCTGGATGGTTCCCGCCATCTCTTCACGCCGGAAAACGTGGTGGACATCCAGCGCAGCCTCAATTCCGACATCATGATGGTGCTGGACGAATGCGTGCCGCACGGGGCGGACTATGCCTATACCGACAAGTCCACGGCCCTGACCACGCGCTGGGCGTTGCGCGCCCGCGCCCACTATCCGGCGGGTACGGCGCACAACCTGCTCTTTGCCATCACGCAGGGGGGCTTCTTCAAGGACCTGCGCCGGCGGTCCATTGAGGAACTCTGCGCCCACGACTTTGACGGCTTTGCCATCGGCGGGCTGTCCGTGGGGGAACCCAAGGCCGTCATGTACGACTTTCTCTATGACATCGCCCCGCAGCTGCCGGCGGAAAAACCCCGTTACCTCATGGGCGTGGGCACTCCGCTGGACATTGTCAACGGCATTGCCGCAGGGGTGGACATGTTCGACTGCGTGCTGCCCACGCGCAATGCCCGCAATGGCACGCTGTATACCTCGCAGGGCAAGATCAACATCAAGCGCAGGGAATTTGCCGATGACGACGGCCCCCTGGACCCGCAGTGCTCCTGTTATACCTGCCGCACCTTTTCCCGTGCCTATTTGCGGCATCTCTACGTGAGCAAGGAGCTGCTCGCCTTCCGCCTCAATTCCCTGCATAATCTGACCTATTTCCTCGACCTGGTACGCGGGGCGCGTCAGGCCATTCTGGAAGATCGCTATACCGATTTCCTGGCCCGCATTACGGCCCTGTATCCCGACGAGGCGGCACTGGCGGCGGCAGGTTCCGGCCTGTAGCCTCTCCGGCCGTCTGCCGCAAATACGACGGGGAGAACAGGCCCGGCCTGTTCTCCCCGTTGGCATGCTGTCTTTCCGTGTCAGCGCAGGGTGGGGCCGCGCCCCGTAAGCAGCTGAAAATTGCGCCCGGCCCGCTGGGTACTGCCCAGCAGGGTCCGGGTCAGGCCCAGATAGTCCGTTTCATTGGTCTGGCGCAGGTAATCGGCCTGCAACGCGGCCCCCTGGGCGCTGTTGCGCTGGCTCCAGGCGGACAGTTCGGCATTGTGGGCCGTGCGCAGTCCCTGTTCCCGCAGGGAAAAGGCATCCAGCGCCCCCTTTTCCGCCGTGTCCAGGGTCAGGTCCAGCTGACTGCCGGCATCCACCTGCGCGCCGGAGGCGCCGGCAGCGGCTCGCTGCCGGCCGATGAGGCCGGCGGCTTCCTGGCGTTTGCGCACGGCAGCCTCGTAGCTGTCCTGCCGGGCCTGCCGGGCCTGCGCCTCGTCCTGCCGGGCGTTTTCTTCCGCAATGCCGGCCTGTCGCTGGGCCAGTTTGGCCTGGTATTCCTGCTGTTGCCGGGCCGTTTCGGACTGCCGGATGGCGCCGTAGGCGCCTGCGGCCGTGCCGGCCAGGGCCACGGCGGCTCCCAGGACGGCGGCCGTGCTGCTGGCAATGGCCATCAGCGTACCTCCTTGTGCCAGATGCTTTCGGTATGTCGTGCCCCCAGGCGCCGGTACAGGGCATGGCAGGGGCGCGAGGCCGGCGAGCTGAACTGCATGACCGCCACCCCGCGCTGGCGCAGGGCTGTTTCGGCGTGGCGCAGCAGGCGCAGGGCCGTAAGACCGCCACGGACCTCCGGCGCAAGGTAGAGACCATCCAGCGCGGCCAGCAGCCTGCCGGGGCGATGGGGGCAGGGGCAGATGGTGAAGGCGGCATAGCCCGTCAGGCGGCCTGCCGTGCGTACCGTGCTGATGTGCAGCATGCCCAGGGCTTCCCAGCGGGCATACTGTGCCGCATCAAAGGGCTGTTCTTCCGGCCCGTGCAGGGAGGCTTCCACCTCGTTCCAGTGGGCGCGGGTCAGCGGCAGGGCCTCCTGCCGCACGTCTTGCAGACATTCTGTACCAAATTCCATGAAGAGCTGCCTCCCGAAAGGGGTTGGGAAAGCGGCATCGCCGGTATGGCGCAATGCCGGCCTCAGTTCTCGCCAAAGTCCACATCCAGGACGATGGCGGCCAGATGAAAGGGCAGGGGCCTGTCCTGCACCAGCCAGAGGGTGGCGCCTGCCTCCTGCGCACCGCCGGGCAGACAGTCCACATCGCCGCTGAAGGGCGCGCAGGCACTGCCCCACTGTTCCGGCAGCACGGGCAGGTCGTAGAGTTCCTGGCGGGATGGCCCGTATTTGCCGCCCACACTGCGATGGAAGCGCACGGTGCATCGCCCGTAGGCACGGCGCCGGCCAAGGGTACTGCCGTTCTGCACGCTGCCTTCCGGGGGCAGGGGGGACAGTACCGAGACATAGGGCAGGCCCGCATGGACAAGGCGGGCAGCGTAGGGCAGGTGAATGGCGCCATCCTGTACCACGCAGCCTTCCACGGGGCTGCCATCGGCCAGCACGGCCACGGCCGCCCCTTCCAGATGCTCCAGACCGGTAATGTGATCAGTGGGCTGCCCGGCCCGGAAGCTGCGGCCGCAGTCCACAAAGAACGCCTCGTCAATGGCTTCTCCCTCGCTCCACTGTGTGGCCATCCGCTCGAGGAAATAGCGCGTGCTGCCGGCAATGCTCCGTTCCGTGACCAGAAACAGCTCGTCATGATCCGTGCCGGAAAGGGAGCAGACCGAAAGCACCCTGCCGTCCGTGGGATGCCGGCTCCAGCCCCAGATGTCGTGTTCCTTCATATAGGTAAAGGCCAGCAGCAGGCCGTCGTCCCGCACGATCCAGACCACGGAGCCGGGGGTCTGCTGATAGGCCCACTGGCGCAGCAGGTGTCCTTCGAAAAGGTGCGGGGCAAGGATGGAAAGATCATTGCCCGCATAGCCGTCCTTTTCCAGAGAATAGAAGAGATCACGCACATGGGCGCCATGGCGCTGCACATGCAGAATGGAGTTGCCGATGATGATGGGCGCAAGACCCGCGCTGCCCCAGAAGGACTGGGCCGTGATGCTCACATTGGACGGCGTGATGGGCGCGCCGTCACCGCTGGCCTTGTATTCGCTGCCCGACGTGCCCAGCAGCAGATCGCCGAAGCTGGCAGCCCAGGCAATGGCATCGATGCTGCCGGAGGCAATGAGGTATTCCACGGGGTCGTCATCCTGCAGGGGGCGCGACTTGCGGAAGTTTTCAAAGTCGCCGCTGCGGGAAAGATAGAAGGCCTGCGGCGTCTTGCGCGTGCCTGCCAGCACCATGCGCTGCTGGTGAAAGGCCACCACGCCCGGATAGTTGCCGTCGGCAAAGGGGTCCCAGTCTTCGCGGGGAGTATCGGCCGTATCGGCCTCGTAGTTGTTGTCGATGAAGGACGTGCCGGTGCTGATGCCGATAAAACCGTAGTATCCGGCTTCCTCCCGGTAGATATTGTATTCCACGGCATCCGGTACCGCCTGCCAGGACAGGGTAACGCAATTGCCCTGCACCCAGTCCGAGGGGTGACGGGCATTGCCCACCTCCACGGGAGCAGACGCCAGGGAAAGGCCCCCGTGGCTGTCCACGGCAGCCACCTTGTAGCGCAGGGTATAGGACCCGGTGGAGCCGGAAAAACTGGCAGACGGTGTGTCGGGTGCCGGCAGGGAGGTATTGAGCTGCACGGCGGCGAGTGTCCACCAGTAGCCGTGACAGCAGATGGCGGGCTGTGCCGCGTCCGGCTGGCTGTCCTGCCGGATGAGCTTGTGCAGAGGATGGGCGCTGTGGGCCAGATAGACCGTGTCCCCCACCTGCGCAAAGGAAATGTCCAGCAGTTCCTCCCGGCGGTAGGGCGTGGGCAGGCTGGTGCCGGAATCCTGGGGATCAAAGCCCTCTGCCGTGGCCACGCGCAGCCCCTGGTCGTGCAGCACCAGCACAAAGTTCTGTCCGGCGTCGGCGCTGAAACTGAAGGGCAGCAGCACGCTTTCTCCGTCCAGCTCGGCAAGGCAGCGCGTCCCGGGGCGGCGCCGTACATCGCCATGCAGGCCGGGGAGCATGTTTTCCATACAGGCGACAGAGGTGCTGTAACGGGCCAGATCGTGGCGGGCAGAAAGAATGGGCGCGATTTCACCGCCTGTGAAGTTCTGGAGAGCAATTCGCATGGCATGTCCTCTCAGCGCAGTTCCGGCGGCAGCTGCCTGCCGGTGCGCTCGCTTTCATAGGACTTTCGGCAGTGTTCCCTGTCGCCAAACAGGGCGGCCAGCCTGTCCAGCCAGCGGCAGGGCCAGTGTCGCACCCCGGCCACGTGCCAGCGCCAGCAACGGCTGCTCAGCGTCTCGTCCGCCCAGACAATAGGCAGATTTGCCCCCGGCACACAGGTCAGCAGCAGCGCCGCCATGAGACCGCCCAGACAGTGCAGCACCTGGTCCAGCGAGACCACGGCCTGCCAGGCGTTGTGACGGAGAATCTCCCGGCGGGTCATCAGATGGCCTCCAGCTCTTCCACGGTCTGCGCGGCGGCCGCGGCGGCCTTGCGCTGTCCGCCCTCAGCCATCTTCGAGGCCTTGTGGTTCAGGGCAGCGGCATAGATGGGCAGGAAGGTTTGGGCCGTCAGGTTCAGGATGACCAGCTCGCCCTTGCTGTCCGCCGTGTGCTTGCGGTAGGCGTTCCACGGCGTGGACGTGGGGATGCCGCCGCCGGCTGCTGTGGCCAGCTGCATGGACAGGGCCGCGTCGGCAAAGTTCTGCTGGTCAAACTCGTCATACGAGAAATGCAGCAGCTCCGGCTGCCCCGTATCCGGCGGCGTGGACTCGCAGGCAAAACCGGCCATGATGGCGGCCGAAGTTTCGGCATCAATGGCAGCCAGCTTGCGTGCCCTGACGTTTTCAAGGCTGTTGTACTCGGTGGCCGCAGCCGCAGCTTCGGCGGCCAGCCGGTCTTTTTCCGCCTGCCACAGAGCCACATAAGGAGCCACCTGGTCGTCGTAGTCCGCAGCTGTCAAGGGCTGATTGGGGCCGTCCGCCCACTCCGTATGCCCAGACCCGCCATGCCATTGCAGGGCATGCAGGCCGTCCGGTGTGCTGAAGGCAAGGTGCAGCGCCTCGCCATCCACAATGATACTCTGGTCATCAGGAATGACCGTAATATGTTCCTGCATGATTACACCACCTTCATGATAACGTGCATGGCAATATACGGGTCTAGATTCGTGCCTTCGGCCGTACCGGAAAGCGGATGTGTATGCGCCTGACCGCTTCCTGTCGCCGCTGTGTATCCGCCCCAACTCGATACCCTACCGTGCCTGGCTTCAACAGCGTTCAGGTCCGAGGTATCGCCATAATTCTGTCCCGCAAGCTGATGGTTATGACTCGGCATCTGTGCCGTGCTCAGGGTCGTTGCGCCGGTAGTGCCGGACAGTGTGGCGGAGAAGGTTTCCGAACCGCCCTTGGTCCCTTCCGCCTCCGTGTCGCTGGCACCGCGCACATAGCGGCCAGCCAGGTCCGGCACCGTGCCGCCTTTGCCGTCGCTGCCGCCGTCGCATTTGACCCATTCCTCGCGGGCGGCGCTCTCGCCGGGCAGGATGGCGCGCCGGCCGTCGCTGCCGCCAAAGGTCACGCCCCACACCGGAACCGGCACAAAGGGCGGAAAGCTGTCCCAGGCGTCCGGTTTGGGCACCCAGCTTTCATCCAGCGCGCCGTCTGCATCGGCCATGGGCACAGCCCCGGCCTGCGCCGTGGTGCTGGCCAGCACGCTGCCGCGCTGCGTGGCTCCGGCCTGCCGCACCCGCAGGGTGCCGTCTGCGTCCAGCTCCAGGCCGTCGTCATCGCCGGTCTGGGGTTTGACGCTGCCCAGGCTCGTAGGCGTGGCAATGGCTGCGGCCCCGGAATCTCCCTTGGGAAGACCCAGATGCAGGATGCCCGTTGCCGGGTCATAGTCCGCGCTGGCAGGCAGACCGGGAGAAAGCGTGGTCACCTGGACCTTCAATGCCAGGATGGACGCGGCGCTCCCGGCGGCCCTGCCCTCGCTTTCTGCCGCGGCCTCCGCGCTCTGGCCGGCGGCTGTGGCGCTCCGGGCAGCGGCGTCGGCACTGGCGGCGGCGTCTTCCTGACTCCGGGCCGCCGCGTCTGCCGAGGCGGCGGCAGCCTGCTCGCTGCTCTCTGCCCTGGCGGCACTGTCTGCCGCGCTAGTCGCGCTGCCAGCAGCTGAACCGGCATTGCTCACAGCGTCATCCCGTGCCTGCAAAAGCTCCTGCGCCATGTCTGCCGGGCGCTGTTCGCTGGTAGGCGGCAGGATGACCGCCCGGGACAGCTGTTCCAGCAGCTGCTGGCGTTCGGCGGCGGCCTGGTCCAGGCCGTCCTCCATGACGCCGGGATCAAAGCGCGTGGCGCTTACCAGGTCGATATCCTGCGTAAAGGGCATATTGCGCACGATGGCCAGCTGCCAGCCCTCGGGCAGGGGAGCGCCGTTGTGCAGATAGGTGACGGAACCGCCTTCGGCGCTGAGCTGGGCCGTCCAGCCCCGGGCCTGCTGGCTGCTGCCGTCCGGCGCGGTGAGGGTGACCTCCAGCTGCGAGGTTTTCCAGACTTTGAAGGAAAAGGGAAAGACCGTGGCCGTGCCATTGCCGAGATAGCGGGCACGGCTGACGCTGTAGGGCAGGGTCATGGCATCTCCTTGGATGATTAGCGGACAGCCAGCCAGCTGTCGGGCCGCGGGCGTTCCAGCGCTTCGCTGACAGCCGCCTGCCGGGCCTGCGGCAAACTGGCCGCATAGAGCTGTTCCAGCTCGCTGACCTTGGTGTGATTGTTCTTGAGCAGGGGAACGGCAATGAGCGCCGCCAGCTTTCGGGCCAGCATGTGGGCAAAGAGGTCGTCGTACAGGCGGCAGTTGACCACATCCTCGGTATAGAGCAGCAGGGCGCGGGCGGCATCGGTAAGCAGCATCATGTCTTCGCTGTCCGCGTGACGGGCCAGGGCAAAGGGCCGCCGGTGCAGACCCTCGTGGCGGACCTCGTGCGCCTTGAGGCAGTTTTCGGGCAGGGCGTAGGCAAAGCGCCATTCCTGTTCGTAGCCGTCTGGCAGGGCAAGGCGTGCCAGCCAGGCCCGGCGCTGGGCAAAGGGCCAGGGAAAGTCCCGCAGCACCTGTCGCCTGGCGTTGTCCCAGTACAGGGCGCATTGCGCGGCTTCCGGCGTTTTTTCCTGCTCCGAGGCCACGCTGCGGGTTCCCAGAAAGCCCAGGGCGCGGTTCCAGATGCTGATCTGATGTATGGTTTGCACAGGGTCTCCTTGATACGGGCGGGGATGGCCGGGGCCATCCCCGCAGGGCAGGGAATCAGCGTACCTGCAGGGCAGGTTCGTAGGGCAGGTCTTCCTCACGGGTCAGGGCGGCAAAGAGCCGGCCCGTGGTCACACTCTGGGAGGCCTGGGCGGTGGGCACAAGGTGCAGGCGCAGCCAGCATTTGCGCACCCCCTGGGGAACGTGGCGCCAGCCGATGCGCGCCGTGGCGGCCAGGGCCGTGCCGTCAATGTGCAGGGCCGTGTCCGGCACATCGGTCCACGGGCCGTCGGGACTATCGGCTTCCTGAAGGGTAAGGGCCAGGCTGCTCAGCTCGTCAGCCTTGAAGGCTTCGGTGACGCTGATGCGCAGGGGGATGGGTTCCATGCGGCCGGGCAGACGCAGGGCGGTAAGAGGCACGGCGCGGCTGTGGCTTTCGGCCGTGAGCGGCCCCTCGAAAAAGACGGACGTGCTGTCGATGATGGCCATGAATACCTCCTGTGGGGGCTAGACGGGGTTTTCCGTGGAAACAATGGCATCGCACTGGCGCACCGGACGGCCATGCAGCACGGGTACGGCCTGGGCGGCAAAGAATTCGCCGTAGTGCAGCTGCACCTGGCCGGCATCGGAATTCTGGAGTTCCAGGGCCGTGAGCACGTCGGCATTGCCGTACCAGATGGCCTTCTGGCGCAGATGCTGGGGCATGCGGTTCTTGGCTTCGATGGTCAGCTTTTGCAGGTCCACAAAGCCGTCCTCGCCCTTGCGCCTGTCCAGCGCGGCCACGGGCAGATTGGCGATGCGCACCACGGCCCGCCAGTCACGCACGGCCAGGCCGCAGCGCCAGTTGTACTTGTCGCCCGTGACCTGATATTTCCGGCCGTTTTCATCCTGCGCCATATAGGTATGCAGGTCCTCGTGGGAAAGGCCGCCGGTGCTGTCCTTGGGATAGATGCCGTGCACGGACTGCGCCCCCCAGGCCACCAGCCAGAGCGAGGTGCAGCCGTTTTCGTCCGTGCCGCCCGCATCCAGCACGTTTTGGGCATCTTTGGCCGGATAGCGCATGGCCAGGCCGTTGAAGGCATCGGGATTCACATTGCTGTCGCCATAGAAGAGAGTGGAGGCCACCTTCTGACGCATGGCCTCGGCAAAGGCGATGCCCTCGCTCATGCGAAAGGCCCTGTCGCGGCTGCCATAGAGGCGCAGTTCCTCCACATCCAGTTCCATGATGGCTTCCAGGATGCCGCAGCCCTCCTTGACCTGCGACCACTGGGATTTGGCCGGCGGCGTACCCTGATAGAGACGCCGCCAGTAGACGGCGGGCAGGCCGGTGCGGATGCGGGTAAGGTGGCCGTCGGACTGATTGGCCTCCATCCATGGCACGTCGTCCATGATGTCATTGGTGCGGTTCATGAGTTCGATGATCTGTCCGGCCTTGTCTCCGCGATAGAACTGTTCCATTTCGGCCAGAGTGACCACAAAACCGAGCGAAGAGGACATGAAACCTCCGGGGGATGAGGGTGAAGGGGGTAGCGGAAAAAGGGGCAGCAGCGGAAAAACGGCTGTCTGCCGCGCCCGTAAGCGTCAGAAACCGGCCTAGGCGCGCGAACTCCAGCCGGCATACATGCGTTCCTCCAGCGGCGGCAGGGCCGCATCAGGACGCGAGGCAGGCAGGCTGTCTTCTGCCAGGGCATCGGCCACGCGGGTAAAGAAGCGGATGACGGCCGGATGGTTGCCGTAGCCGCTTTCCTCCAGCAGGCGGCCGATGGTCCTGTCCGTATCAAAGCGGTCCAGGGCCAGCTGGGCACGGGCCACCATGCCGGGCAGATGATCGCCGCCCAGTTCGGGGTCATCGGCCACCTCCTGCCGCCAGCGAGCCACCTGCTCCTGCCACTGCTGCCGCAGAAGGTCCTGCCCTGTCTGCGTCTGCTCCGTGCCGGCGGGCGGGGTGCCTTCCGGGCTGCCGGACAGGGGCGGCGTATCAGGATTGCCGGCAGACGGGGGCGTTTCCGTGCCGGGCAGAAAAGGGGGCAGGGGCAGGCTGTCCCCGGCGGGGGAAGCGTGTTCCGGGGTAAGGGAGTCCTGTTCAGACATGGGGCAGTTCCTCCGGGCTGAGAAGTTGCGCCACGCGCCGGGGCCGGGCCGTCTGCACCAGACGCAGCAGGTGCAGGCCGAGCACGCGGCGCCCTTCGCGGGCATGAAGCTGGGCCGTGCAGGTTGCCGGCCCGGGGTCACAGGCATCAAAGCAGTGGCAGGCGCTGAGCAGCCAGCGCAGAAAGGTCCGGCCTGTCGGGCTGTCCATGAGGTCTCCGGCGCAGTGCTTCAGAACGGCCCGCAGTGCCTCTGCCTCTGCCGTCCGGGAGGTCCCGGCGGGCGTCTCGTCCAGCGGCGGACAGGACAGGGGAGTGGTATGGACGTCAGGCATGGGGGGGCTCCTCTCCGGCGGGCACGGCAGCCGCCCCGGTCCGGGGCATGGCCAGGCGCTCCAGGGCCATGCCCAGTCCGTCCAGCAGGGAGCGCTTCTGCCCGTTCAGGGTCACTTCGCTCTGGGAGAGCGTCTTGCCCATGTCCACCACGCGTTCCACCTGTTGCAGCAGGCTGTCCTGCTGCTGCTCCCTGCTTCGGCTCAGGCGCAGGGCCTGCCGCTCCTCCAGGGAGCGGGTAAGGTGAACGGGCAGCCCCAGGTCGCGGGCATACTGGTCCAGCAGGTGGTCCACGTTGACGCTGTCCAGGGCTTCGGGCCAGGCGGAAGCGGCGCGCAGGGTCAGGTCCAGATAGTGCTGGGTGGCGCCGCTGCCCACCAGCTTCTGGGCCTGGGCCAGCAGGGAGACAAATTCCACCTTCAGCCGGCGGCCCCGCAGTTCCGGCGGACAGGGGGGCAGCATGTCCAGCCGCTGCATGAGGGCAAAGGTCCTGTCCATGAGCGGTATGAGCAGCTCGTCATGCAGGCGTTCCAGCACCGGACCGATGAGCACCATCTTTTCCTCCTCCCGGGCCGCGATTTCACTGGCCGTGACCTTGGAGCGGCCTTCCAGAATGAGCCGGAAGAGGTCATTGTACAGGCCGGCCCGGATCTGTTCCTGAACGGCCTGCATGGCCTGACGGGACTGGGCCAGATCGGGTTTGAGCTGGAGCAGCGGCGTAGCAGCCAGCGGACTCTGGCCGGGCAGGCTGTCCACGTAATTGATGCCGCCCGGCGTCAGGTCCAGGCCCACGGCCCGGAGGCCGGCAGAAACGCTCATGGGCGGGTCCACGGCCTTGTGGATGGCCTTGAGCGTGGTAATGCCCATCTGTTGCAGCATGCGGCAGTCCGGCAGGGCATCCATGGCCGGCGAGCGGCCGTAAACGTCATTGCCTGCCACGTCCCAGCGCGGCCCGAAGCCGGGAAAGTCCTGAAAGCCGGAAATGCGCAGGGGCACGGCCTGGCCTTCCTGGCCTTCCAGCCAGTGAACGGAGGCCACGGGCAGACAATGCGGCGCCAGCAGTCCGGGCCTGCCATGACGGCGCGGAAAGACGGCATGCACCACGGTGCGGCGCAGGTCTGGTGTACGGCGGACCGCCCGGCGCAGGTTTTCCGGCAGGGCCGCCAGGCCGAAGACCTCTTCCAGCTGACGCAGGCTCATGGCGCTGCGCCGAAAAACCGTGTCCACGCGGCGGCCGGCATCCGTATCCAGCGCGTATTCCCCTGCGCAGAGCGGCAGAAAGCGGAAGCCGTGCCGGGGATCGGCCAGTTCAAAGAGAAAGGCTGTCCCAAAGGTGCCCAGCTGGGCATAGAGGGTGTGCATGGCGTTATAGAAATTGGACCGCTGAAACAGCACCCGCATGCGGCGTTCCACCTCGTCCAGATACAGCTGTCCGGCACGGCTGTCGGCCAGGTCGGCATCGTCCAGGGACAGGCGGAACCACTGGCGCGCCGGGCTGGTCATGCCGCCCTGCAGGCCGGCAGCCAGCGTGCGCATGGCCAGAATCCCCGTGGCGTCCACCAGACGGTGATTGAGCAGGGGGCGGCTTTCCTCCTGCGGGTTCAGGCGGCAGCGTGTGGGCAGAAAATGCTCTGCCAGACTCTGCCAGGCCGTGTCCCACGGGGCGCGGCGTTCCAGCAGGGCGTGCCAGCGCCGGGCCAGGGCGGCCATATTGGCCTGCGGTGGGGCGTTGTCCTCCGGCCGGCGGGGAAAAGGGGGCGGACCGCCCCGCAGCAGCACGTCCATGCTACTGCCCCAGCAGGGTCTTGCCGTTCGTTTCCGACTGCCGGCGCAGCGGGTCCGTATAGATGGACCCGCGAATGCCCGCAGCCTTGGCGGCCTTGTCCTTCTGGCTTTGGCGGGCGGCAGTGGCCGCTTCGGTAACGGGTTTCTGTACTTCCTGCTTGGGCGCAGGCGTCACGGCCGGTACGCTGGGGGTGGAACTTCCTCCGAATCCCATGATGTCCTCCCGGGGGGTGATGGTTGCAGATGACAGGGGCGTCCGCGTTGCCGGCTGGCCGCCCTTCCGGCCGGCGCTGTGTGCGGCGTTCTTCAGGCTGTCGGGCGTGCAGCAGACCAGCATGCCGTCCACATGGCACTGCCGGCGGGCCAGATGGCAGGCCTGGGGCAGGCGGGCCAGCAGGCGGAAGCCGCAGGCCGTGGCCAGCCGCCAGGCATGGCGGTTGCTTGCCGGGCACAGGCCCATGATGGCCGAGACGCGGGTATGGCTGAACATCCAGTGGAAGGCGCCCAGGGCCATGGGCACGGCTTCGGAAAAATGGGGGCGGAATACCGTGAAATCGAATTCCGCCACCCTGCCGCGCCAGCCGCTGAACAGGCCCATGGCCCGGATGGCGCGGGTATCGGTCAGGGGCGGGGCGGCGCTGTCGCCCAGGGCCGTGCCGCGGGCAGGGGGCGTTGCGGCGGTGCTCGCCTCGCAGACCAGCAGAAGGCCCTGACGCGGCTGGGTCAGCCGGCGCCAGTGGCGCAGGCCGGGACGGGCAAGGGCATACATGGCCCAGGGCAGCAGCCCTTCATCGCGCATGCGGAAGAAGAGGGCATCGCGCTCGCCCGGCAGGGTTACGGGGCGGTAGGCATAGTCGATGGGCATATCAGTCTCCAAAGATGTCGTAGCGGGTACGGGCGCGCCGGGGGGCGGTACGCATGTCCACAGGGGGGCGCCAGCCCGTGGCCGCGTAGCGGAAGGCATCGGCCGCGTGACTGCTGGCATCGTGCAGGGGGCCGCTGCCGAACTGCTCCTGCCGGGGCTGCCAGCGGCGGCGGTAGGTGCGCAGGGCCTGAAGACCGGGGCCGCAGTGGGTGGCATCAAACCAGCAGCGGGGCAGCAGGCGGCGCACGGCGTCGATACCGTCGGCTACGGGCAGGGAGGGCGCCAGATGAAAGCGGATGCCCAGGGCGGCGGCACTTTCCTGACGGCTCTGGCCTGTGCCCAGCTCGCGCACGCGGATGTCGTGCGGAGCCAGATGCTGCCCATAGCGGAAGCCGCGCCCCGGCAGGATGCCGGCACTGCCCGCCGGGCGGGCCTTGGCCTCCAGCACACGGGCATAATGGCCCAGACCCTCGCCATCTGCCGCGTAGTAGTCCAGCACGCGCCAGCCGCCTCCCGGCTCCACCTGAAAGAACCAGATGGCCGTGGCGTCATCCATGCCCAGGTCCCAGGCCGTATGCACGGGCAGGTCCGGCGAAGGGGGCACCGTGCCCACACGCCCTTCCCGCTCGGCCTGCTCCAGCAGGGGGGCATAATAGCTGCCGCGCAGCGCGGCGCTGAAGGAGCATTCGAATTCCTGCCGGTATTCGTCCTCGTCCATGCTGCGGCGGGCAGCTTCCAGCTCGGCGGCGGGCAGATAGCCGGTTTGCGAGGCCGGAAAGCGGAAACGGCTCCAGCCGCCGGCTGCGCCTTCCCTGCCGGCCTGCTGCCAGACATCGAACAGCAGATTGTCCGTACCGTGGGGAGTGCCGCAGAACAGGGCGCGCCCCTGCCGGTCGGCCAGCATGGGCCGGATGACCTGGGACCAGACGCTGCGGGGCATGTCGGCCGGTTCATCCAGAACAATGTCGTCCAGGTAGAGACCGCGCAGGGCGTGGGCATTGTCCATGCCGAGCAGGCGGATACGGGCGCCCGTGGGCAGGTCGCAGCGCAGCTCGCTTTCCAGAAAGCGGGTTCCCGGCACGGCGCCGGCAAAGCGGCGCAGGTAGTCCCAGGCCACGGCCTTGGCCTGCCCCAGATAGGGGGCGGCATAGACGGCGCGCCAGTCATTCCGGCCGGAGCGCAGGGCCTCGCGCAAAAGGTCGTTAATGGCCGCCACGGTCTTGCCGAAGCGCCGGTGGCAGAGCAGGACGCAGAAGCGGCTGCGCTGGGCATGAAACTGCCACTGCAACGGTCGGGGGCTGTAGGGAATGACTGGACACATGGTGACCTCGTGTGACTGTCAGGATGCGGGAGACGGCGGGGGCGGCGGCACTTCCGGGCCGGTGGCGGGGGGCGCGGGATCGCGCCAGCTCACCACCAGCGGCGGGGGCGGTTGCGGCGGAGCGTCTCCGCGCAGGGCACAGAGCAGGGCATGCAGCTCGCGGATTTCCTTGATCATGTCGATGCCCTTGTCGGAAACGTCGGCCGCATCCAGCCTTTGGGTCAGGGCCAGCAGGCGGCGGCGCAGGCTTTGGGCCATGTCGTCGGCTTCCGGCGTGAGCGCAGGGCTGCGGCGGGGAGCGCGGGGCATCAGGCATTCCCCCGCAGCGGGCCTGTTCTGGGCAGGTCCGGGGGCGACAGGCGGTCTTCCTGCCGTTCCAGATGCCGCTCCAGACGTTCCAGCAGCTGTTCCAGCCCGCCCATGCGGGCATGAAGGGTCATGATGTCCCCGCGCAGGGCGGCAATGTCGGCCTGAAGATGGTGGAGCCGTTCCTGGGTGGGCAGATGCCGGACCTCCTGCTCCAGCAGAAGCAGACGCCGTTGCAGCAGCCGCTCACGCCGCTTTTGCTGCTCCTGACAGGTATTCAGGTCTTCCTGGCGCACAAAGGCCCGGCGCAGGCTCCAGAGGCCCCAGAGCGCGGCGGCCTGAACCGCCAGCACCAGCAGCGGCGCCACAAGAACGGGAAAGAGGGGGGAGGGCATGGGCAGTCTCCTGTTTACAGTCCCAGCATGCCCAGCAGCAGGCGCATGATCTGGTCAAGGGTGGACGGCGGCAGGGCGGGCAGCCACTGCGGCGCCAGCAGGGGGATGAGCACCATTCGTCCCAGCACCTCCCAGCCGAAGAGCAGGGTCAGCATCCAGCCCAGAAAGGCGCGCCAGAGGCGCAGCAGGCTTGGGGGAGCGCCCTCGATCTCCTGCTCATTGAGACGGGCCTGAATCTGGGCCTGACGGGCATCATGGCCGAGCAGCCTGCCCAGACCGCGGCCCAGGGTATTCAGCGAACGGGTAAGCAGGGTCCACATGGCTAGTTCTCCCGTTCCAGACGGGCCAGATACTGCCCGAGGGCCGCCACCCGATTGCGCCAGCCGCGCAGAAAGACCTGCATGGACGGTCGGCGTGCCGCCAGTTCCCGGTAAAAGGCATCGCGCTGGCGCAGGACCTGACGGGCGGTATAGTCATGCAGATCGCTTTCCGCCATGGTGCGGGCCATTTCCAGGGTCAGCGGTCCCATGAGGCCGTCCTCCTCCAGGGGGGTGAAGTGGTCCAGGCGGGCCTCGCCCACCAGATTGAGGGCCTGCTGCAACTGACGCACGGCCCTGGCCGGCCCCATGTTCACCGCGCCGTCATACAGCACCACGGCCAGCGGCAGCGGCAGGTCCTGGCAGGACAGGGCGTCCCAGAAATGGGTCTTGAACAGGGCAGCCGCCTGTTCCCGGGTACAGGCGCGGATATCGTCGGCATCGATGTCGCCGTCCATATCCATGTCCAGGGCAAAGGCCTGGCAGCGGGATGTCCCGCGCAGGCTGCACGAGGGGCAGCGCCGGGCCTGCCGCAGACAGCGCTGCCGGGCTTCGTCGGCCAGGTCCTGCACCCAGCGGAAGGAAACGCCGTAGCGGGTGATGCCGCCGGGATCAGCGGGATGATCCACGAGGCCGCCCTCCCAGTGGGCGGTAAAGGCATGGGCAAGAGCAAAGGCGGAAGACATGGGGATTCTCCTTGTGTGGTCTGCGGGCGCGGCCTGCTGCCGTGCGCCGTGACGACACCATGCCCCAACGGGCCTCTGCCGTAAGACTGAAATCTTTCAGACAGGAAAAGACGGCGCCGGCCGGGGGTTTCCGGGAGGGCGGCCGGCGGGAGCGGCGCGGGAAGGAAGCAAGAAGGGCGCGCCACCCTGACGGGCACGACAAAACGCCCGGCCTTTCACGGGAAAGATACCGGGCGTTGTCAGACGGTTTTCAGGAAGGGTGCGGAAGGGATCAGGCGGGAGAAAGGGCCGCATGCCCGCACGCGACAGCGTGTCAGCGCTTCAGCATGTCGGGAAGAAAGCGGGCTTCCGGGGGCAGGCTGTCGCAGGTCTTGAGTATCTGCCAGATGCGCCGCTCGCTGCAGGCGGCTTCCCCGGCCAGACAGCGCACGGCGGCGCCGCTGGAAAGGCCGCTGGCGGTATACCGTTCAAAGCGGGCAATGAGGTTCTGGCGATGCAGGGCCGCCAGCAGATGGCGGCAGCGCGGAACATAGACCGTGGTGCCGCCAAAGACCGTCATGAGGCGTTGCAGGATGTCCGTCCCCAGGGCGCGGCGCAGGGCGTGCTGCTCCGGGGGCAGGCGGCGGGGAATGCGCAGGGCCTGGCCGCCACAGGTGCGCAGCAGGCGGGTAAAGGCCGCCCCATCGTCCTGCAGGACGTGCAGAATGAGCCGGGCATTGGGGCTGAGCCTGCGGCGCAGGGCCTGCCATACCTGCTGCTGGTCAGGGGCCTGCGACGGGGCAAGGGCAGATGACGGCAGGGGCAGCTCCGGCGGCTGCCCGCTGGCCGAGGGGCGGCTGCCGGCTCCGCCCCCGCGTGCCGGACGCGCCGTGCCGGACGCGGCATGCGTCCGGGGACGTGCCGGGCTTTTTCCCGGAAGAAGCAGGCGGTCATTGCAGCACATGGCACCCTCCATCGGCAATGAGGTTGCGGGCAGGCGCTGCGGCCTGCCGCAGAGGGCTGTCCACCCGGCCGGTGGCTGGCGGAAGCGCCGCACCCGGGCTGCCGCCCATGGCGCGGCTACGGCTGAGCAGGGCCAGCAGGCGCAGGTGGCAGGCGGCCAGCGCAATCACCGGTGCACGATGTTCCCCCTGGTGGTCCAGGCCCTCAAGAACCCGGCAGACCACGTCCAGATGATAGGGCAAAGGCAGCATCTTTCCTCCCTTGCAATCGGAAAACCGTTTGCAGCATGAAAGTTTTGTGTCAGGCAAGAACAGCAGCCAGGGCACGAAGCTACGGGGAATCACCTGGTATCGCCTTGTTTTTTCCTTGCGCGTACTGCCGTTCTTGGCTAGGCTTTTCGTAAAACATGTATTTGTTTACATGTTTTCTAGAAAAACTCAAAAGAAAAATGTGCAACTTTTCTTTTATTTTCTGCAAGCGGCGAATTTTATTGGAGGAAAAATGACGGAAGGCAGGATCGGCAGGGGCATGGGGGAGGGCTTTGCGGGACGCCTGCGCATGCGGCGCACGGCGCTGGGGCTGCACAAGCAGGAGCTGGCCAGCCGGGTAGGGGTGAGTCTGACGACCATGCAGCAGTACGAGCGCGGCCAGATGCCCAAGGGCGAGCTGGCTGTGCGTCTGTCCACGGCGTTGCGTTGTTCGCTGGACTGGCTGCTGGCGGGCCGGGGGCAGCCGGAGGGGAGCTTTTGCGCCGAAGAAGCGGAGCTGGTCATGGTGCCGCTGGTGGAGGCCCGTCTTTCCGCCGGAACGGGCAGCCTGGAGACCAGCGGCGAGGTGCTGCGGCACTATGCCTTCCGGTATGATTTTCTGCGGCGCAAGGGCAATCCGTCCCGCATGGCCCTGCTGCGAGTCTCCGGCGACAGCATGCAGCCGCGCATTCTGCACAATGATGTGGTGCTCATCGATCAGAGCCAGTGTGAGCCGGTGCCCGGACGCATCTTTGCCGTCAGCGTGGAGGACATGATCTATCTGAAGATCGTCAATGCCATGCCTGGCCGCCTTATCCTCAGCAGCGTGAATCCGGCCTATCCGCCCATCGAGGCCGATACGCGGGATCAGCTGGGGGACCTGGTACGTCTGGTGGGGCGGGCGGTATGGGTGGGACGGGAACTGGAATAGCCGGCGGACTCTTGCTTGACAGCATACCTACTGGTCCTTATTCTCAATAAGCAGACAGGACGCGAAGTACACTGCTGTACATCCCGTCGGAGAACGATACTGCACCGCCATAGTGGCCGGACGCAGGCTAGCGATGGTGTCCCTCGCTGCCAAGGTTGCGGTTCCACGCCCGGATGGCGGCCCCCCGCGAGACAGACCACTGCTGTGAGGTTTGTCCGCAGGCGCAGACAACGCGCCAGACATCCTCACGCCGGCCCGGTGGGCGCATGGATTCCAGATGGACATCAGTGCCGCCGCAGGCCAGACAGGGACGGATGGTGTGGGGATCGAGTTCCTTCATGCGGGCAGCATAGCAGCAGGCGCTTCCGGGGGCAAGTCTTGCCCTCATCTGTCAGGAATGCTTGCAAATAAAGGAGAATTATCCATGAAAAAGACGCTTCTCGCCTCTCTTCTTGTGCTGACGCTCGCCTCGCCGGTGCTGGCGGCTCCCGCGGTGACCGGCGGTTTCCAGGGACCCACGGCCGGTGCGGGCAGCACCACCGTGGCCGAAGCCCTCAAGGCTGCGGATGATGCGCCTGTGGTGCTTACCGGCAACATCATGGCCCGCATGGTGGGCACGGACGACAAGTACACCTTCCGTGACAAGACGGGCGAGATTCTGGTGGATATTGATGATGAACTGTTCCATGGCCGCGTGGTGACGCCGCAGAATACGGTGCGCCTGTCCGGCAAGGTGGACAAGGAAATGTTCGAGCAGATGAAGATCGACGTCAAGATGATGGAAATCCTCAACTAGGCATCCTGCCTCGGCATGCACAGACAAGGAGCCGCCGTCCCGTCCCGGGGCAGCGGCTCCTTTCATATCATGCAGTCATATGCAGGGGCGCACAGGGCGGCGCGCGAAAAGAGCGGTCCGGCATGCCGCTGCGGGCAGGGCCTGCTGGCGTCCAGGATGGGGGACGGCGCTCCCGCGCTGTCCCCTGCGCGCCTTTTATGCTGCGCTGCCGCATATGATTCCGGGCTGGCCCGCCGGGCGGCACCGTGGCTGTGCCGTTTCCTGAAAAAATGCGCAGGAAAGGAACAGGGGAAGGGCGCGCCCGTCCGCGCTGGCGGCGGGCGTTTTCCCTTCCCCTGAAAGAGGGCTGTGATGCCGGCAGTGCCCTAGGCCTGTGACAGGCCCAGGTCGCGCAGCAGATTGTCCACAGCCATATGTCCCATGGTTTCCGTGGCTCCCCGGGTGGAGGAGGAGCAGTGGGACCCCATGACCAGATTGTCCAGCGTGTACCAGGCATCATCCACAGGCGGTTCCTGTTCGAAAACATCCAGACCGGCACCATAGATGCGCCCTTCACGCAGGGCATCCAGCAGGGCGGCATTGTCCACCAGCTCGCCCCGGGCTGTATTGATGAGGATGGCCGTGGGTTTCATGCTGGCCAGCCGGGCGGCATTGATGCAGTGCCGGGTGCTGTCGTCCAGCAGGGTATGCAGGCTGATGACATCCGCCTCGGCGCAGATGCGGTCCATGTCCGCCCGTTCGATGCCGTTCTGGGCGGCATAGGCATCGTCCCAGTATATGTCATGGGCCAGGATGCGCATGGAAAAGCCCTGCGCCCGCTTGGCCACGGCCTTGCCGATGGCGCCCAGACCGATGATGCCCAGGGTCTTGCCGTACAAGTCCACGCTGGTGATCTTGCTCCAGTCCCGGCTGCGGCAGCGGCGGTCAATGAGCGTGACCTTGCGGGCCACGGCCAGCATGAGGGCCAGGGCATAGTCTGCCACGGCCTGGGTGGGGGCGCCCAGCGTGCGGGACACGGCAATGCCCCGCGCCGCACAGGCTTCCAGATCGATATTGTCCACGCCCACGCCGTATTTGGCCACGGCGCGCAGCCTGGGGGCGGCGTCCAGCACATCGGCGGTCACCGGGTCCACGCCCACAATGAGGCCCTCGCAGTCGGCCAGCAGGCGGCGCATGGTGGCGGCGTCCAGCACGCTGCCGGTGTCATTGCGCGTGACGGTAAGACCCGCCGCGCGCAGGCGCTCGAAAAGGGAAGGATCGGTCTTGCCGAAGGATCGCGGGGTCACGAGTACGTTCATAATGCAGACTCCTTGCAGGAATTGGCAGCAGCCTACTGGACCGGCGGGATTTGTCAATCGGTCCCGCCCGGGGGAAAGTTGCGTGCGGAGATTGCGGGCCGGGCTTCCCGCGTGTACACTGCGCGAAACATTGCAAGGAATGCGCCCATGAATGACAAGCATCTTTCGGCACCCGCGCCGGCAGTACAGCGCATGGACAAGGTGGTGGAGCAGCTCTGCCACAAGGAATCTCTGTCCCGGGTCTGGCATACGCGCCCGGAACAGGGGGCGCCCATGCCGTCGCTGGACGTGCTGCGCGAGGTGATGGAGCGTCTCAGCGCCGCCATTTTTCCGGGGTATTTTGGGGTGGAACCGGTGTGGGAGTCTCTGCACTACCATCTTTCGGCCAATCTTGACAGCCTGTACCGCCTGCTGGCCGGGCAGATACGCTGTGGCATCTGTTTTTCCTGTCAGGGCGAGAAGGGTGCCTGCGAAGACTGCCGCGCCCAGAGCCGGGAACTGGCCCTGGCCTTTCTGGAAAAGCTGCCGCACATCCGCTTTCTGCTGGCCGGTGACGCGCAGGCCGCCTACGAAGGGGACCCCGCAGCCACCAGTCCCGGCGAGACCATCTTCTGCTATCCCTCCATGCTGGCCATGCTGCATCACCGCATCGCCCATGAACTCTACGCGCTCAAGGTGCCGCTGATTCCACGCATCATTTCGGAAATGGCCCACTCCCGCACGGGGATCGATATTCACCCCGGCGCCACCATTGGCGAGGACTTCTTCATTGACCACGGCACCGGCGTGGTCATTGGCGAAACCTGCATCATCGGGCGCAGCTGCCGCATCTATCAGGGGGTGACCCTGGGCGCCCTGTCCTTTCCCAAGAACGAGGACGGCACCCTGACCAAGGGCATTGCCCGTCATCCCATCCTGGAAGACAATGTGACGGTCTATGCAGGGGCCACCATTCTGGGCCGTATCACCGTGGGGCGGGGGGCCGTCATCGGCGGCAATGTCTGGATTACCGAAAATGTGCCCGCCGGGGCCAGAATCACGCAGGAAAGGCCGAGCTAGCCATGCGTATGCTGCTGGCCGTGGTCATGTGCCTGTCGCTTTTGCTGGCTGCCTGCGGAACGCAGGTCACGGCCCGCGGTCAGGTGCAAACGGGCGTGGGCGCGGGGCAGGGCTGGTAGCCTGCCCCCGGTCTGCCCGCGGCAAGGAGGTTGCTGATGCGAACGGTACTTCAGGGGGGCACTGTGGTGCGCCCGGATGGTGTTTTTGCCGCGGACCTGGCCTTTGAAGACGGCCGGATCACGGAAATGGCGGAACATCTGCCCGTGGACAATGCCACGGTGGTGGATGCCGCCGGCTGCTATGTGCTGCCCGGGGCAGTGGATGCCCAGGTATGCTGTGCGCCGGAAGGACTGGAGGAAACGGGCAGGGCTGCCGCCTTTGGCGGAACCACCTGCCTTGGCTGGGTGAGCCGCCAAGAGGCGCAGGCCCCTGCCGGAAGCGCTCCCGCCGTGGACATGGTCCGCCTGCCGGCAGCGTGCGGCACGGAGGACAGGCCCCTGCCTGCCGGTGGCCATGCCGTGATCAGTCTGGACCCCGGCTGCGGCATGTTTCCGGGCAGGGCAGCGGCCCTGCTGCGGGATGCGGCCCGGGAGGAAGCCACGGTGCTGCTGCGTCCGGAAATGCCTTCCGTGACGCAGATGCTGGAATGCGCCCTGCGGGAAAGCGGACAGACCCGCGTTCCGTCCTGGCCGCTGGCCCATCCGGCCTATGCGGAAGAGGAGGCCGTGCGTCTGGGGCTGACCCTGGCCCGCGCCGCCGGCTGCCGCATGGTGGTGGCCCCGCTGGCGTCCCGGGGCGGTCTTGAGGCGCTGGAAGCGGCCCGTGCCCGGGGACAGGACGCGGAGGGAGCCACCTGCCCGCAGTATCTGCTGCTGGACGAATCGGCCTACGAAGAAGGCGCGGCCGAAGGACTCAAATATGTCATGCGTCCGCCGTTGCGGCCGGCCGGCGAGGCGCGTCACCTCTGGGAGGCGCTGGCCCGGGGCAGCCTTGCCTGGGTGGCTTCTGATCATCATGACTGCACGTTTGAACGCAAGTGGGCAGAAGGGAGCACCTGCGCCTTTGACTGTCCTTCCGGAGCGCCCGGCGTGGAAACGCGCCTGCCCCTGCTGTTTTCCGAAGGCGTGCTCAAGGGGCGGCTGCCCCTGCCGCGCTTTGTGGAGTGCCTGAGCACGGCTCCGGCCCGTTTTCTCGGTCTTGACCGGTGTAAGGGCAATGTGGCGCCGGGCTTTGATGCGGATATCTGCCTGCTGGACCCGCGGGAAGAGCGCCTGCTCACGGCGCGGCGTTTGCATCAGGGGGATTATACGCCCTTTGAGGGAACAAGCGTGCGCGGCTGGCCGCGCGCGGTCTGGCTGCGCGGTCGTCCGCTGGTGGAAAACGGCCGCTGGCTGCCCCGGGAAGGTGAGGCCACGGGCCACTGGCTTTCCGGCAGGGAAACGGCATAATTTTGACTTGGCAGACGGGGCAGGGCCGCGTATAACGCGGCCTTGTCATTTTGGGCGCGCCGTTGGGAGCTGCCCGATCCAGCCCGCGGTCATGCCTCCGCTCGTGGGAATCGTCCCCCGGTTCTCGGGGGCGCGCTTTCGCCATTTCCTGCCGGAAGGATAGTTTCATGGACCAGAACATCATCAGCGAAGTCATCAGCACCACAATCAAGATCTATGCCATGATGACCCCTCCCGCCGTGCTCAGCGCCTTCATCAGCGGCACACGGGACTATGACCGGCGGCGCAAGACCGCCACGGCCATCAAGACGTCCGTCGCGGCCTTCATCATCGGCCTGGTGCTCTATCTTTTCGGCTCGCATATCTTTGCCCTGTTCGGCTTTACGCTGGATGCCTTCCGCATCGGCTCCGGGGTGCTGCTCTTCCTGACGGCCGTTTCCCTCATGGGAGAGGAAAAGGACGATGCCCACACCCAGAAGGAGGGCGACATCAGCGTGGTGCCGCTGGCCATTCCCCTGTGCATGGGGCCGGCCTCCATCGGCGCCATCATGGTCATCGGCGCATCGGCCAATACCCTGCGGGAAATGCTGGTGGGCGTTTTTTCCCTGCTGCTTGCGGCCACGGGCATCTTTCTCATGCTGCTCATGTCGCACAGTGTGGAGCGCGTGCTGCACAAGACCGGCATTGCCGTACTGTCCAAGCTCACCGGTCTGCTGCTGGCCGCCATTGCGGCGCAGGTCATCTTCACCGGCATGCAGGCATTCTTCAACTAGCTGCGGAGTTCTTCCGGCGCAAGGAGCGATCAGCCATGCTGGAACGCCTTTTTCACCTCTCGGCCCACGGAACCAGCGTCCGCCAGGAATGTCTGGCCGGCCTGACCAGCTTCATGGCCATGTGCTACCTCATCTTTGTGGTGCCGGGCATGCTGGCCGATGCCGGCATGCCCCATCAGTCGGCGGTGGCCGCCACCATCTGGGTGACCATCATCATCACCCTGATCATGGGCCTGTGGGCGCGCTTTCCCGTGGGGGTGGCCCCCGGGCTGGGCATTACGGCCTTCTTTGCCTATTTTGTCTGCGGACCTGCGGGCTATACCTGGCAGACGGGGCTGGGAGCGGTCTTCATTTCCGGGGTCATCTTTCTGCTGCTCACGGTGACCCGCGTGCGGCAGATGATCATCGACGCCGTGCCCATGGATCTCAAGTATGCCATTGTGGTGGGCATCGGGGCATTCATTGCCTTCATCGGCATGAAGAACTGCGGCCTTGTGGTGGCCGATCCTTCCACCTTCGTGGCTCTGGGCAAGCTGAGCAGCGCTCCCGCGCTGCTGGCCGCAGGCGGCGTCTTTCTCATCGGGGCGCTCATGGCCCGCAATGTGCCCGGGGCCATGGTGCTGGGCATTCTTGTCATCACGGTGCTGGGGCTGGCCCTGGGCGTGAGCGAACTGCCGGAGGGCAGCCTTGTTTCCTCCAGCCTGCCGCTGCCCACGGAGACCTTTCTGCAGATGGATATCCGGGGCGCGCTGGACCACGGGCTGCTGTCCATCATCTTCACCCTGACCATGGTGGACCTGTTTGACAATATGGGCGTGCTCATCGGTCTGGCCCGCAAGGCGGGCTTCATGCACGAGGACGGCCACATCGACAATCTGGACCGCGCCCTGGTGACGGATTCCATCGGCACCATGAGCAGCGCCCTGCTGGGCGCCACCACGGCCACCAGCTATCTGGAATGCGCCGCCGGCGTGGCGCAGGGGGGGCGCACCGGCCTCACGGCCGTGGTCATTGCCGCGCTCTTTGCCCTGTCGCTCATCTTCACCCCGCTGGTGGGCGTGGTGCCGGGCTATGCCACGGCGCCGGTGCTCATTGTGGTGGGTGCGCTCATGATGCAGGATGTGGTGCGCATCCGCTTTCAGGATTTCACGGTGGCCCTGCCGGCCTTTCTCACCATTCTGTCCATGCCGCTGACCTTCAATATTGCCACGGGCTTCGGTTTCGGCTTCATCAGCTTTACGGTGCTGCGCCTGCTGACCGGGCGGGGGCGCGAGGTCAGCCCGGTGATGTACGTGGTGTCGGCCTGCTTTGCCGTGAATTTCGTGCTGCGGAGTCTGTGATGGCTGTGCTGCTGTGCCGGGCGCGGCGGAGGATGGCATGAGTGCGCCGCGCGAAATGCTGGGCAGCCGGCTGGGCTTTCTGCTGCTGTCGGCGGGCTGTGCCATCGGTCTGGGCAATGTCTGGCGTTTTCCCTACATTACCGGCGCCTATGGCGGAGCCGCGCTGGTGGGCATCTATCTGCTCTGCCTGCTGGCGGTAACGCCCATTCTGGTCATGGAACTGGCCGTGGGCCGGGCGGCCCGCTGCAACATGGGCCGCGCCCTGAAGGTGCTGGAGCCGGCGGGCACCTGCTGGCACCGCTGCGGCTGGTTCGCCCTGGTGGGCAGCTATCTGCTCATGATGTTCTACACCACGGTTACCGGCTGGCTGCTGGCATATTGCTGGTACATGGCCACGGGCGCGTTGAACGGCCTTGACCCGGCAGGGGTGGGCCGCTTTTTCCAGGGCATGCTGGCCCGGCCTTCCGTGCAGGTGCTGAGCATGAGCCTGGTGGTGCTGACGGGCTGCGCCGTCTGTGCCCTGGGGGTGCGCCGGGGTGTGGAGCGCGTGGTCAAGTTCATGATGCTGGGGCTGCTGCTCATTCTGCTGGCCCTGGTGCTGCGCGCCGTGACCCTGCCCGGCGCCGGGGCGGGCATAGCCTTTTATCTGGCGCCCGATCCCCAGCGCCTGAGCCAGGCCGGCATCTTCACGGCCATCAATGCGGCCATGAATCAGGCCTTTTTCACCATTTCCGTGGGCATCGGGTCCATGACCATCTTTGGCAGCTATCAGCCGAAGGATCGTTCCCTCACCGGCGAGGCGGCCCTCATTGTGGGACTGGATACCTTTGTGGCCATCATGGCCGGCCTTATCATCTTTCCGGCCTGCTTTGCCTTCGGGGTCAATCCCGGCGCAGGGCCGGGGCTGGTCTTTGTGACGTTGCCCAATATCTTCAACAGTATGGAAGGCGGGCAGATCTGGGGCACGCTCTTCTTCATCTTCATGGGCTTTGCGGCCTTGTCCACGGTCATTGCCGTTTTTGAAAACATCATTTCCTACAGCGTGGATGTCTGGGGCATGCCGCGCCGCCGGGCCACGCTGCTGCATCTTCTGGGTCTCTGGCTCTGTTCGCTGCCCTGCGGGCTGGGCTTCAATGTGCTGTCGGACGTTCATCCCCTGGGGCCGGGCAGCACGGTGCTGGACCTGGAGGACTTCCTCATCAGCAACAACCTGCTGTTTGCCGGCACCCTGCTGTTTCTCTTTTTCTGCACCACGCGGCGCGGCTGGGGCTGGGAAAACTTTCTGGCCGAGGCCAATGCCGGCCGCGGCCTGCGCTTTCCGGCCGGGCTGCGCTTCTATCTGCGCTGGGTGCTGCCCTGTCTCATTGCCGGCATTTTCATCATGGGCTATGTGGAGCGCCTGGGGGGCAGCTAGGCCGGGCTGCCGGCATTGCAGACAGGCCCGCCATGCGCTATAGCTCAAGGCGGTTCTGCCGCAGTGGCGCCGCATGCCGCCCCTGTGGAAATTTTTGCCGTGGAAAGGGTCGATTTTCATGTCAGCAAACGTTCAACGTGAAATGCTGGGCAGTCGCCTGGGCTTTCTCCTGCTGTCGGCGGGCTGTGCCATTGGTCTGGGCAATGTCTGGCGTTTTCCGTACATTACCGGCGCCTATGGCGGTGCCATTTTTGTGGGGATTTACCTGCTCTGTCTCTTTGCCGTGGTCCCCACCATGATCATGGAATTTGCCGTGGGCCGCGCGGCGCGCCGCAATATGGGGCTGGCCTTCCGCGTGCTGGAGCCGGCGGGAACGCACTGGCATCATTTCGGCTGGTTTGCCCTGGTGGGCAGCTATCTGCTCATGATGTTCTATACCACGGTGACGGGCTGGATGCTGGCCTACTGCTGGTATATGGCTTCCGGCGCACTGAGCGGCCTTGACCCGGCCGGCGTGGGGCAGTTTTTCGGGGCGACCCTGAGCCAGCCCGTGGGGCAGGTTGTGGGCATGACGCTGGTGGTGCTCATCGGCTGCGGCGTCTGTGTGCTGGGTGTTCAGAAGGGCGTGGAGCGCGTGGTCAAGGTCATGATGCTGGGCCTGCTGGCCATTTTGCTGGTGCTGGTGGTGCGTTCCGTCACGCTGCCGGGCGCCGGCGAGGGCATTGCCTTCTATCTGGCGCCCGACGCGGGCAAGATTGCCGGCACGGGGCTGTTTCCGGTCATCAATGCGGCCATGAACCAGGCCTTTTTCACTCTGTCTGTGGGTATCGGGGCCATGTGCATTTTCGGCAGCTATCAGTCCCGGGACCGCTCCCTTACCGGCGAGGCCCTGTGGATCATGGGGCTGGATACCTTTGTGGCCATTATGGCCGGTCTCATCATCTTTCCGGCCTGCTTTGCCTTCGGGGTCAAGCCCGATGCCGGCCCGAGCCTCATTTTTGTGACCCTGCCCAATATTTTCAACAGCATGGAGGGCGGGCGCCTGTGGGGGGCGCTGTTCTTTGTGTTCATGAGCTTTGCGGCCCTGTCCACGGTCATTGCGGTATTTGAAAACATCATTTCCTATACGGCCGATGTCTGGGGCGTGCCGCGCCGCCGGGGCACTGTCCTGCACATGATCATCATCTGGCTGCTGTCGCTGCCGTGTGCCCTGGGCTTCAACCTGCTGGCGGACTTTCAGCCGCTGGGGCCGGGCAGCTCGGTGCTGGACCTGGAAGATTTTCTCATCAGCAACAATATTTTGCCCCTGGGCGGGCTGATCTTTCTGCTGTTCTGCACCATGCGCCGCGCCTGGGGCTGGGACAATTTCATTGCCGAAGTGGATCAGGGGCTGGGCATGAAGTTTCCGCGCTGGCTGCGCGGATATCTGACGTATGTGCTGCCCTGCCTCATCCTTTTTGTGCTGGGCATGGGCTACGTGGACAGATTCTGTAAATAACCAACCGGTCAAAGGGAAGGAACACATGAGCGAGATGCTGGGCGCACAGCGCCGCAAGAAATCCCTGTTTCGCGAATATGCCGAAGCGCTGGTCATGGCGCTGCTGCTGGCAATGGTCATCCGCACCTTTGTGGTGCAGTCCTTCAAGATTCCGTCGGAATCCATGATGAATACCCTGCTGGTGGGGGACTATCTGCTGGGCGAGAAGTTTACCTACGGCCTGAAGATTCCCTTCACCGACATTACCGTGTATGAGGGGCGCGATCCCCAGCGCGGCGAGGTGGTCATCTTTGCCTATCCCAAGGACCCCTCCCTGGACTTCATCAAGCGCATTGTGGGCATTCCCGGCGATGTCATCGAGGTGCGCAACAAGCAGCTTTACCGCAACAACGAACCGGTGCAGGAAAGCTATGCCCGCTTTACCGATCCGGACAATATCTTTGGCGTGCGTGACGACTTCGGCCCGGTTACCGTGCCGGAAGGGCATTACTTCATGATGGGTGATAACCGCGACAATTCGCAGGATTCGCGCTTCTGGGGCTTTGTGTCCCGGGATGCCATCCGGGCGCGGGCCTGGCGCATCTACTGGTCCTGGAATGCGGAGGCGGACGGCTTCTTCAATGCCATCCGCTTCGACAGGCTGGGCAAGGCCATCGAATGAGCATGCGGGGGCGCGGCACTGTCGCGCCCCCGTTGCGTTTGCAGGGGGAGGCATGGTCGTACGGCTGTACAGTGCCGGGCTGGAGGGCGTGGACGCCTTTCGCGTGGATGTGGAGGTGGAGTGCATACGCCAGGGCCTGCCCTCCTTTTCGCTGGTGGGGCTGGCCGAGGCTGCCGTGCGCGAGGCCCGGGACAGGGTTTTTGCCGCATTGCGCTCCGGGGGCTTCCGCCTGCCGCCGGCCCGCATCACGGTCAATCTGGCGCCGGCCGGCCGCCGCAAGGGAGGAACGGCCTATGACCTGCCGCTGGCCCTTGGTCTGCTGGCAGCCAGCGCGCAGCTGGACCCCGCCTGTCTGCACGGGCGCTTCTTTGCGGGGGAGCTGTCCCTTTCCGGTCTGCTCCGGCCGGTTCCCGGCATGCTGCCCATGGCCCTGCTGGCCCGCAGCGAGGGCGCGTCAGCCTGCGTGCTGCCGCCGGGCAATGCGGCCGAGGCCGCCGTGGTGCGCGGGGTGGATGTGTATGCCCCCCGCAATCTTGTCCAGTGTGTGGCCTTTCTGCGCGGCGAGCTGCCATTGCCCGCCACGGAGCCGTCCGGGGATAACGCCGCGGTACCACCGCCGCAATGGGACTATGCCGACGTCAAGGGGCAGCAGGCCGCCAGAAGGGCGCTGGAAGTGGCGGCTGCCGGCGGGCACAATGTGCTCATGATCGGCCCGCCCGGCAGCGGCAAGACCATGCTGGCCCAGCGGCTGCCCAGCATTCTGCCGCCCCTTTCCTTTGACGAGGCGCTGGAGGTCACCAAAATCTACAGCGTGGCCGGGCAACTGCCCGACGGGGGCGGCCTCGTGCGCGTGCGGCCCTTCCGCTCGCCGCACCATACGGTTTCCGAGGCGGCCCTGGTGGGCGGGGGCACGCATCCCCGGCCCGGCGAGGTGTCGCTGGCCCACAGGGGCGTACTTTTTCTGGATGAGCTGCCGGAATACCGCAAATCGGCGCTGGAGGTGCTGCGTCAGCCGCTGGAGGACGGGGTGGTGACCATTGCCCGCGCCAGCCAGAGCGTCACCTATCCGGCGGACTGCATGCTGGTGGCGGCCATGAATCCCTGCCCCTGCGGCTATCATGGCGATCCGCAGCATACCTGCACCTGTCGTCCCGATCAGCTGGCCCGGTATCGGAGCCGGCTTTCCGGTCCGCTGCTGGATCGCATTGATGTGCATGTGGAAGTGCCGGCCGTTCCCTACGAGGAGCTGAGCGCCGCCGTGCCCGGCGAGTCGTCGGAGGCCATTCGCGAGCGCGTGCTGGATGCCCGGCAGCGGCAGCAGGAACGCTATGCCGGCACCGCCGTGCACAGCAATGCGGCCCTGTCCGGGGCACTTCTGGAACGCCATTGCGCGCCGGACGCCGAAGGGCAGGCCCTGCTGCGGGCCGCGGTGCAGCGCCTGGGTCTTTCTGCCCGGGCCTATACGCGCATTCTGCGTCTGGCCCGCACCATTGCCGATCTTGACCACAGCCACAGCCTGCGCTCCCGGCATCTTGCCGAGGCCATTTCCCTGCGTGTGCTGGACCGGCCCCTGCTGTAGGGCCTGCCCGTGCCTGATCCCGTATGGCGGCGGCCAGGCCCGCCGCAGAACCTGTTGCAGAAAAACGGCGCCGCCCCCCGCGGGAACGGCGCCGTTATTTTATGAGGGGAGCAGCGGCATCAGGCCTTGTGGAGCATGATGTCCAGAATAACCCTGTCCGTTCCCTGCATGCCGGTGGAGCCGAGACGGCCCAGATTGGCGATGCAGGTTTCGATATCGTCATCCACGATGCCTTCATGGCCGGGCACAACCTGCCCGCCGAGGGCCAGCAGCGCGGCCTGTATGCCGGCGCTCACGGCCGTGGCCACCTTGAGGGCGCAGCTGCTCTTGGCGCCGTCGCAGATCATGCCGGCCACATTGCCCACCATATTGCGTATGGTGCGCTCCATGTCCGGGAGGCCGCCCCCCATGAGCATGGCAATGCCGCAGGCCGCGGCAGTACCGGCCACCATGGCGCCGCAATGGGCGGACAGGCGCCCAAGGTGATGCTTGATGTGAATGGAGGTGAGGTGGCTCATGATGAGGGCGCGGGAGAGGGCCTCGTCATTGCAGCCCTGCCGGATGGCGCAGGCAACCACGGGCATGGTGCAGGTGATGCCCTGATTACCGCTGCCGGAATTGCTCATGACCGGCATCATGACACCGGCCATGCGCGCATCGGCCGCCGCGGCTGTGAGCCGGATGGCGAAGGTGGGCAGGTCATCGGCCAGAACGCGCTGACGCACCTGGGTTTCCACCATCTTGCCCACGCCCAGGCCATAGTGCTCGCGCAGGCCCTCCTCGGCCACCTGGCGGTTCATGCGGGCTGCTTCCATAATGAAGCTGATGTCCTTCAGCGGGGCGTTTTGGGCAAAGGCATGAACCTTTTCTAGGGTAAGGGGCCATGCGGTGTCCGCTTCCTGGACGGCGGCGTCGGGCCTGTCTGCCTGGAAGACCAGCTGCCCGTCCTGCCAGACCCGGGTAATGTTGGTATGGCTGTCCCGCAGCTCGGCAGCGGCGCTGTGGCCGTCGGCACGGGCTGTCACCAGGCAGTAGAGCAGAAGGGTATTGTCCTCCGGCAGGTGCAAGGTCACCTGACCGGCGGCCACCATGTCTCTGGCGGCCTGGGCGGTGCGCTGATCCAGATGACGCAGGCATTCCAGACCAAGGGCGCTCCGGCCGGCCAGGGCGCCGGCTGCCGCCGCCACGCCCAGCCCAGCCTCGCCGGTGCCGGGAACCATGACGCCCATGCCGTTCTTGAGCAGATTGGCGCTGACGGCCACATCCAGGCTGTGCGGCGGGCGGCCCAGGGCCTCGGCGGCACGGGCCGCGCACAGGGCCACGGCAACGGGTTCGGTGCAACCCAGGGCCGGGACCACCTCCGCATGCAGCAGGTTCAGGATGGCGGCGTATTCCTGCTGGGGCATCATGCCTTTTCCGCCGGCTCGCCGTGCTGGAGTTCGCCCAGTTCGCCGTGACGGTTGAACAGCCCTTCCAGCATGAGGGTCAGGGCGCCGTCGCCGGTGACGTTGCAGGCCGTGCCGAAGCTGTCCTGCAGGGCAAAGATGGCAATGAGCAGGGCTACGCCGGTCTGGTCAAAGCCCAGCACCCCGGTGACGATGCCCAGCGAGGCCACCACCGTGCCGCCGGGAACCCCCGGCGCGCCCACGGCGAAAATGCCCAGCAGCACGCAGAAGATGAGCATGGTGCCCACACTGGGCAGGCTGCCGTAGAGCATGAGATGCAGGGTCATGCAGAAGAAGGTTTCCGTCAGCACGGAGCCGCACAGATGCACCGTGGCGCCCAGCGGCACCATGAATTCCACCATGTTGCGGCTGAGCACGCGAGACTTGCGGGCGCATTCCAGCGCCACGGGCAGGGTGGCCGCGCTGGACATGGTGCCCACGGCCGTGAGGTAGGCGGGCACGTAGTGGCGGAAGACCTCAACGGGGTTGCGGCCGGAAAGCAGGCCGCCGATGGCGTAGAGCAGGGCCATCCAGAGGAAATGCCCCACGATGACAATGAGCACCATGGAAATGAAGACCGGCAGGTGCAGGCTCAGCGACCCCTCGTAGGCCAGCCCCAGGAAGGAGAGTCCCACAAAGAAGGGCAGAATGGGAATCATGATGCGCACCACCAGCATGCTGACCATGCGTTCAAGCTCGTTGAAGAGCCTGGTCATGGTCTCGGACTTGGTCCAGGCAATGGCCACGCCGAAGCACAGGGCCAGAACCAGGGCGCTCATGACGCTGAACAGCGGCGGAATGTCCAGGCGGAACACCATGTCGGGCAGCTTGCGCAGGGTTTCCGTTTCCGTGGCAATGGACAGGTTGGGAATGATGAGGTAGCCCGAAACGGTGGAAAACAGGGCCGCCCCCAGGGAGGAGACATAGGCCAGGGCCACGGCCGTAAACAGGATTTTGCTGGCATTCTGCCCCAGGCGCACGATGGCGGGCGTGATGAAGCCCACAATGACCAGAGGCACCAGGAAGAAGATGATCTGCCCGAAGATGTGCCGCAGGGAAACCACCACGTCCAGCACATTTCTGAGCGGCCCGTCGGCATGATCGCCGATGTACAAGCCCAGCAGGGCGCCGATGACGATGCCCGCCAGCAGTTTGAGAATAAGGGAAAAGTCTTTCAACGGTGCAGCCATGACAACCTCCGAACTGCCTGTTTTTGCGACGGAAACGGGCCGGTGGAAAGCCGGAATGGCCTGGCCAGTTTCACTGTGGCCGGTTATAGCGCAGGGCATGTCCGCTGGCAATGTGCCGCCGGCGGCGAGGCTGGTCAGGCGCGGCGCAGCGGGCAGGGGGCAGGGGCGGGCGGTCAGTCCTCCGGCGTGCCGTGGTGCCCGCTGTTTTGTTCCAGCTGCCAGCGGGTCAGCGCATTGTAGATGCAGCGGCGGGAATCCCGGGAGACGGCAAAGAGATGCTCCAGGGTCTGCTGCATGTCGCTGCGGGCCGTGTGCCCGGCCGAGGGGCAGACATTGGCCCAGAGGGGCAGCTCCCACTGTCGGGCGGCCTTGATGATGTACTTTTTCTCCACCAGCAGCAGCGGCCGGATGAGCCGCAGGCGGCCGCCAAAGAAGGGTTCGTTCATGCTCATGCCGTCCACGCGGCCGTTGCGGGCCAGATTGAGGAAGAAGGTCCCCACCAGATCATCGGCATTGTGCCCGAGGGCCAGATGCGTCAGCCGGTACTGGGAGCACAGCTCAAACAGACGCTTGCGCCGCAGCCAGGCACAGCGGAAGCAGGGGGAGCGGCGGCGGTTTTCCTCGGAATGGGCGTGCGGGCCGAAGTCCGTCACTTCCAGATGCGCGGGGATGCCGTGCCGTGTCAGCCACGGCAGCAGCGCGGCATGGCTCTGGACATCAAAACCCGGATTGAGGTGGATGGCCATGAGTTCAAAGCGGAAGGGCACAATGCCCTGGCGGATGTGCAGGGTCTTGAGCAGCACAAAGCTGTCCACGCCGCCGGAAACGGCAACCCCCACCCGGCAGCCGGGCCAGAGCATGCCGGCCTGCTGCATGGCCTTGCCTGCGCTCTTGACGCAGACTTCCTGTGCATAGGATCGTTTTTCACGCATGGCGCGGCATGTCGCATGAAGCGCCGTTGCCGTCAAGGGCTGTGCCGGGGTGGGCGGACGATCCGCGGCTTTCTTCTGTCGGGATATTGACAGTAAAAAGCGCATTGTGTACGCTTGAACGTTACGAAAGAAAGTGTTCACACGCCGCGCCTGCCATGTCGGGCACGGCTCTTTTCGTCCGCATGGCCCGGCGCCGTGCGATGCCGTTTCTGCGGCAGGCCGCAGAAGCGAACTCCAGGAGGATTCATGGCCCGTATTACCGTGGAAGATTGTCAGGAACGCGTGGACAACCGCTTTCTGCTGGTGCAGATGGCCATCAAGCGCGTGCGTCAGTACCGCGAGGGGTACGAACCGCTGGTGGAAAGCCGTAACAAGGAAGTGGTGACCGCCCTGCGCGAAATTGCCGCCGGCAAGGTCATGCCCGATGACATGCGCCTCTACACGCCCCTGCCTGCGGATCAAGAGGCTCCCAGTACCGAAGGCTAGTCATGGCGCAGCGCGACTATTACGAAGTGCTGGGCGTGGCCCGCGACGCCTCCGAAGACGAGATCAAGAAGGCTTATCGCAAGCTGGCCATGAAGTATCACCCGGACCACAACCCCGGGGACAAGGACGCCGAGCAGAAGTTCAAGGAGGCCGCCGAGGCCTACGATGTGCTGCGCGATGCCGACAAGCGCGCCCGCTATGACCGTTTTGGCCATGCCGGCGTGCAGGGCGGGGCAGGCGGTTTTGGCAGCACAGATGACATCTTTGCCCACTTCAGCGACATTTTCGGCGATCTCTTTGGTTTTTCCGGGGCTGCTGCCGGGCATGGCCCGCGGCCCATGGCTGGCGCCGACCTGCGCTACAATCTGGAAATCACCTTTGAGCAGGCTGCCACGGGGACGGAAATTCCGCTCAAGCTGCCGCGTCATGACGAGTGCCCGGACTGCAAGGGCAGCGGAGCGGCTCCCGGAACCCGGCCCGAAACCTGCCCCCACTGCCATGGTACGGGACAGGTGCGCCGCACGCAGGGCTTTTTCCAGATGGCCATGCCCTGTCCTTCCTGTCAGGGAACGGGGCAGTTCATTGCCAAGCCCTGCCCGCGCTGCAAGGGCCATGGCGTTGTGGAAAACATCCGCGAGATCATGGTGCGCATTCCTGCCGGTGTGGATACCGGCACGCGCCTGCGGGTGCGCGGCGAGGGTGAGGCCGGCGTGCACGGCGGCCCTCCCGGCGACCTGTATGTGGTGCTGGAGGTGGCCCCCAGCAAGCGGTATGAGCGGCAGGGCCAGGACCTTATCTATACCTGCGAAATTTCCTTTGTTCAGGCGGCGCTCGGGCACAAGCTGGAAGTGCCGGGCCTCAATGGTCCGCTGCCGCTGGTCATTCCCAAGGGCATCCAGAGCGGCACCCCGCTCTATATCCGGGGCGAGGGCATGCCCTATCCCGGCCGCAAGCAGCGGGGCAACCTGGTGGTGCTGGTCAAGGTGCTGACGCCCACCAAGCTCACGGAGCGGCAGGAAGAGCTGCTGCGCGAATTCGATCATCTGACGGAAGACGGCCCCATGGAAAAGGTAAAAAAGGCTGCCAAGAAGATCGGCAAGGCCATGGGACTGGACTGAGAACGGAAACAAGAGCCGGAAAGCACGGGGCGACCGCAGGGGTCGCCCCTTTTTTTGGGCCTGCGGCCCGCCGGAGCAGGGCAGGAGCCACGGGAAATCCCCGGACATTTTTGGCGGCGACGCTTGCGTCCGAAAGAAAGTGGGAGTACTCTCGGCCCTGGATTCGGGGGGCGGTATGCCCCATCTTTCGGACAATTGCCCCCATGGCGGGAACGCCGGCGTCAATCCCGAAGGGGAAAATGTTTTTTGTCCCTGTAACAGATTGTATTACTACGAATTTTTAGAAAAACATCCTGTCTGTTTCACAAATTCGCAAAAAACAGACTGTTCAATCAAACAGTTTTTTGCTAGGCTCTGTCATCCATGTTCCGCCGGGCGTACGTTTTTTCTGTGTCCTGCCTGCGTCCGGGCTGCGGCCCGGCGACGGAATACGTAGTTCACGATGCCGGTCCCCGGCCGCACGCCACCCCTTCCGCGCGCGCCCTTGCCGGCCATGCTTCAGAAAAACGCGTCCCAACGGACGCAAGGAGGATCCATAAATGGCAAAAATGAAAACCATGGACGGTAACAACGCTACCGCCCACATAGCCTACGCCTTGTCTGACGCGGCGGCCATCTTCCCCATCACCCCTTCGTCCGTCATGGGCGAAGTGGTGGACGAAATGGCTGCCAAGGGTGTGCTCAACCTCATGGGCCAGAAGGTTCTGGTGCGTGAAATGCAGTCCGAAGCCGGTGCTGCCGGCGCCGTGCACGGCATGCTGTCCGGTGGCGCCCTGACCAGCACCTTCACGGCCTCTCAGGGCCTGCTGCTCATGATCCCCAACATGTACAAGATCGCCGGCGAACTGCTGCCCGGCGTCTTCCATGTTTCGGCCCGTGCGCTGGCCTCCCACGCGCTGTCCATCTTCGGCGACCATCAGGACGTCATGAGCGCCCGTCAGACCGGTTTTGCCTTCCTCTGCTCCTCGTCGGTGCAGGAATGCATGGACCTGGCCCTGGTGGCCCATCTGTCCGCCATTGATGCCAGCCTGCCCTTCTGCCACTTCTTCGACGGCTTCCGCACCTCGCACGAAGTGCAGAAGATCGAAGTCATCGACTACGAAGACATCCGTGGCCTGGTGAACTGGGACAAGGTGGAAGAATTCCGCAGCCTGGCCATGAATCCGGAGCATCCCTCCGTGCGCGGCACCGCCCAGAACCCCGACATCTACTTCCAGAACCGCGAAGCCAGCAACCGCTACTACAATGCCGTGCCGGCCATCGTGCTGGAAAACATGGAAAAAGTGGCCTCCATCACCGGCCGCAAGTACAAGCTCTTCGACTATGTGGGCGATCCCGAAGCCGACCGCGTCATCGTGAGCATGGGTTCCTCCTGTGAAGTCATCCAGGAAACCGTGAACTACCTGAACCAGCGCGGCCAGCATGTGGGCCTGGTCAAGGTCCGCCTGTTCCGTCCCTTCTCCGCCGAACATCTCATGCGCGCCATTCCGGCCACGGCCAGCACCATCACCGTGCTTGACCGCACCAAGGAACCCGGCTCCCTGGGCGACCCCCTGTACCAGGACGTGTGCACCGCCTTCATGGAAAAGGGCGAAGCCCCGACCATCATTGCCGGCCGCTACGGTCTCGGTTCCAAGGACTTCACCCCCGGCATGGCCAAGGCCGTGTTCGACAACATGCTGGCCACCGGTCCCAAGAATCACTTCACCGTGGGTATCCGCGACGACGTGACCAACCTGTCCCTCGACGTTGAAGAAGAAATCAACACCGTGCCCGCCGGCACCGTGCAGTGCAAGTTCTTCGGCCTCGGTTCCGACGGTACCGTGGGCGCCAACAAGCAGGCCGTCAAGATCATCGGCGACAATTCCGACATGTACGCCCAGGCCTACTTTGCCTATGACTCCAAGAAGTCCGGCGGCCTCACCGTGTCGCACCTGCGTTTCGGCAAGGAACCCATCCAGTCTTCCTACCTCATCACGCAGGCTGACTACATTGCCTGCCACAAGTCCTCCTACGTCACCATGTATGACGTGCTGGACGGCGCCAAGGACGGCGGCACCTTCGTGCTGAACTCCAACTGGACCCTGGCCGACATGGAAAAGCACCTGCCGGCTGCCATGAAGCGCACCATCGCCCGCAAGCACCTCAAGTTCTACAACGTGGACGCCGTGAAGGTGGCCGCCGAAGTGGGCCTGGGTGGCCGCATCAACATGATCATGCAGACGGCCTTCTTCAAGCTGGCCAACGTGATCCCCTTTGAAGAAGCGGTGAACCTGCTCAAGGAATCCATCAAGAAGACCTACGGCATGAAGGGCGACAAGGTCGTCAACATGAACATTGCCGCCGTGGAAAAGGGCATGGACGCCCTGGAAGAAGTGAAGTACCCCGCCGAGTGGGCCAATGCCACGGAAGGCGCGGTGGTCTGCCATGACGGCGACGACGATTACATCGCCGATTACGTGCGTCCCATTCTGGCCCAGCGCGGCGACAAGCTGCCTGTGTCCGCCATGGACGACGCCGGCTTCGTGCCGCTGGGCACCGCTGCCTGTGAAAAGCGCGGTGCGGCCATCCTGGTGCCCGAATGGCAGGTGAACAACTGCATCCAGTGCTTCCAGTGCTCCTTCGTGTGCCCGCATGCCGCCATCCGTCCCGTCATCGCCACGGAAGACGAACTGAAGGGCGCTCCCGCCACCTTTGAAGTGAAGGATGCCCAGGGCAAGGAACTCAAGGGCCTCAAGATGCGCATGCAGGTCTACGCCGAAGACTGCCTCGGCTGCGGTTCCTGCGCCGACGTCTGCCCGGCCAAGGAAAAGGCCCTGGTCATGAAGCCGCTGGAAACCCAGATCGACGCCCAGAAGGCCAACCTGGCCTTTGCCGAAGAAAATATCGCGCTGAAGGATTCGCTCATGCCGCGTGACACCGTCAAGGGTTCGCAGCTCCAGCAGCCTCTGCACGAATTCTCCGGCGCCTGCGCCGGCTGCGGCGAAACCCCCTATGCCAAGGTGCTCACCCAGCTCTTTGGCGAACGCATGATCATCGCCAATGCCACGGGCTGCTCCTCCATCTGGGGCGCCTCCTCGCCCACCACGCCGTACACCACCAACAAGGACGGCTTCGGTCCGGCCTGGGGCAACAGCCTGTTTGAAGATGCCGCCGAATACGGCTGCGGCATCGGTCTGGCCTATGTGCAGCGCCGCAACCGCCTGGCCATGCTGGTCAAGCAGCTGCTGGAAGAAGACGGCGTGTCCGCCGAACTGAAGGAAGCCCTGCAGGGCTGGCTGGACAACAAGGACGACGCCACCCTGTCCCGCGAATTCGGCGAACGTGTGCTGGCCAACCTGGACGACTGCGGCAGCCCGCTGGCGCACGCCATCTGGCACATGAACGACCTCTTCACCAAGAAGAGCATCTGGATCTTCGGTGGTGACGGCTGGGCCTATGACATCGGTTACGGCGGCCTGGACCATGTGCTGGCCTCCGGCGACGACATCAACGTCCTGGTCTTCGACACCGAAGTGTACTCCAACACCGGTGGTCAGGCCTCCAAGTCCACGCCGCTGGGCGCCATCGCCCAGTTTGCCGCCGCCGGCAAGCGCATGGGCAAGAAGGACCTGGGCCGCATGGTCATGAGCTACGGCTACGTCTATGTGGCTTCCATCGCCATGGGCGCCGACAAGGCCCAGGTGGTCAAGGCCTTCCGCGAAGCCGAAGCCTACAAGGGTCCCTCGCTCATCATCGCCTACGCTCCCTGCATCAACCAGGGCCTGCGCAAGGGTATGGGCAAGAGCATGGCGGAAGCCAAGATGGCCGTGCAGACCGGCTACTGGCCGCTGTATCGCTTCAATCCCGACCTGGTGGCCGAAGGCAAGAATCCCTTCCAGCTCGACTACACCAAGGAACCCAATGGCGAATTCCAGGACTTCCTGGCTGGCGAAACCCGTTTTGCCGCTCTGGACAAGAAGGCTCCCGAAGTGTCCAAGCAGCTCAAGGAACAGCTGGACAAGTCCTATATGGAACGCTTTGCCATGTACAAGCAGCTGGCTGACCTGCCGCTGCCCGGCAGCAGCAAGTAGTCTCTGAATCTGACGGGGGTGCGGCCATGCCGCACCCCCCGTCGCATACCGGCCCTGGAGTCATGGCAGCCTGGCTGTCGATTCTTGGAGGAACCATGAACGCTCTGTATCTTACCGCAACCGGCCCGCTGTCCGGTAAAACCGCTGCCACCCTGGGCATCATGCACATGCTCAGCCTCAGCATGCGCGATGTGGCCATTTTCCGGCCCATTATCAATACGCCCCAGATGACGGATCGTGACCCGGATATCCACCTGATGCTGGAACAGTTCAAGCTGCGCCAGGATTACGTGGATACCTTTGTCTACACCTATGAAGAGGCCCGCAAGGTCATCAACCGCGGCGATCACGACCTGGTCATCGAAACCATCATCAAGCAGTTCAAGAAACTTCAGGCGGAACACGACTTTGTGCTGGTGGAAGGCACCGACTTCCTGGGCAAGGACGCCGTGTACGAATTTGAACTCAATGCCGAGATCGCGTCCAACCTCGGCTGCCCGGTGGTGCTGGTGGTCAATGGCGAACATTCGGCCGACGACCTGCGCCAGAGCCTGCAGGCGGTCATGGCCACCATGCACCAGCAGTCTCTGGAGGTGGTGGCCAGCATCATCAACCGTGCCCATCTCTCCCAGATGGAACTGGACGAAATCCGCGATGCCCTGAGCACCGACGAAAAGCGGGCGCTGGTCTATGCCATCCCCGACGATCCCACCATTGCCAAGGCCAGCATGTATGATGTGAAGAAGGGCCTGGGCGCGGAAGTGCTCTACGGGGAAAACCGCCTGGACACCACGGTGGGTTCCTACCTCATCGCGGCCATGCACATTGACAACTTCATCAAGCATGTGGAAAACGGGCAGCTCATCATTACGCCCGGTGACCGCACGGACATTCTGCTGGCGTCCATCAGCGCCCGCCTGTCCTCCGCCAAGCCGGACGTGGCCGGCGTGCTGCTCACCGGCGGCATCCGTCCCACCAAGGAAGTGCGCGAACTCATCGAGGGCTGGACCAACTCGCCGCTGCCCATTCTCATGACCGACATGCTCACCTACCAGAGCGTCATGGCCCTGAATGAAATTTCCGGCTGCATCGAACCCACGGATACGCGCAAGATCAATACCGTGCTTGGCCTGTTCACCCACCATGTGAACACCAAGGAAATCGGCAGACGTCTCAAGGTCAGCTCCAGCAGTTCGCGCATGACGCCCATGATGTTCGAATTCAACCTCATCGAGCGTGCCAAGACCAAGAAAATGCGCATTGTTCTGGCCGAAGGCGAGGAAGAACGCATCCTTCAGGCCACGGATATCCTGCTGCGCCGCGACGTGGCGGACATCATTCTGCTGGGCAATCCCGATGTCATTCAGCAGAAGGCCCGCGACATGAACCTGGATGTTTCCGGGGCCACCATCATCGAACCGGCCACGTCGCCCAAGTTTGATGAATACGCCAATGCCTACTACGAAATGCGCAAGGCCAAGGGGATTACCCCCGAAACCGCGCGCGACGTCATGAATGACGCCACCTACTTTGCCACCATGATGGTCAAGAAGGACGATGCGGACGGCATGGTTTCCGGCGCGGTAAACACCACCGCCCACACCATTCGCCCGGCCTTTGAGTTCATCAAGACCAAGCCCGGCTTCTCCGTGGTGTCCTCTGTCTTCCTCATGTGCCTCAAGGACCGCGTGCTGGCCTTTGGCGACTGCGCCGTCAATCCCAATCCCACGGCTCAGCAGCTGGCCGAAATCGCCGTGGCCTCTGCCCATACGGCGGAAGTCTTCGGCATCACCCCGCGTGTGGCCATGCTCTCCTACTCCACGGGCACGTCCGGCAAGGGCGTGGATGTGGACAAGGTCAAGGAAGCCACCAAGATTGCCAAGGAACTGGCCCCCGATCTGCTGCTGGAGGGTCCCCTCCAGTACGATGCGGCCATCGACCCCACTGTGGCCAAGACCAAGCTGCCTGACAGCCAGGTGGCCGGCCGCGCCACGGTCTTCATCTTCCCGGACCTCAATACGGGCAACAATACCTACAAGGCCGTGCAGCGCGCTGCCGAAGCCGTGGCCATCGGCCCGGTTCTGCAGGGCCTGAACAAGCCCGTCAACGACCTGTCCCGCGGTTGCACCGTGCCGGATATCGTCAATACCGTGGCCATCACCGCCGTGCAGGCGGCTGCCGAAAAGGCCTAGTTGCACAACCTGCGGACCGGAACGGCCAGGCGCCTTCCGGTCCGCTTCATACCCAGAGGAATATACCGCATGAAAGTTCTGGTCATCAATGCCGGTTCTTCTTCCTGCAAATACCAGCTGCTGGAAATGGAGAACGAAAGCGTCCTGTGCTCCGGTGTGGCCGAGCGCATCGGGCAGAGCATGGGGCGTCTGTCCCACAAGCTGGCCCCTGATACGGACAGGGAAGAAAAGATTGTCAAGGAAGCGCCGTTCCCCACCCACGTGGAAGCCATGGAACTGGTCATTTCCATGCTTACGGACCCCGAAAAGGGCGTGATCAAGGACAAGAGCGAAATCTATGCCATTGGTCACCGCGTGCTGCATGGCGGGGAATCCGTCACCACGCCCGTGCAGGTTGACGAACGCGTCAAGGGCATCATCCGCGACTGCTTCCTGCTTGGCCCCCTGCACAATCCGGCCAACCTCGCCGGTATTGAAGTCTGCGAAAAGCTCTTCCCCGGCGTGCCCAATGTGGCCGTGTTCGATACGGAATTCGGCATGGGCATGGACGAGGAAGCCTATATGTACGGCCTGCCCTACGAGCTGTACGAAGAGCTGCGCATCCGCCGCTACGGCTTCCACGGCACCTCCCACAAGTACATTGCCAAGAAGACGGCCGAATATCTGGGCAAGCCGCTGAAGGACCTGCGCTCCATCACCATGCACCTGGGCAACGGTTCGTCCATGAGCTGCGTGCGTGACGGTCGCTGCCTGGACACCAGCATGGGCCTGACGCCTCTGGAAGGTCTCATCATGGGCACCCGCTGTGGCTCCATCGACCCGGCCATCGTGCCCTTTGTCATGGAAAAGAAGGGCCTGTCCCCTGCTGAAATGGATACGCTCATGAACAAGAAGTCCGGCCTGCTGGGCCTGTGCGGCTTCACGGACATGCGCGACGTGCACAGGGAAGTGGACAACGGCAACAAGCGTGCCGAACTGGCGCTGAAGATGCTGGTTCGCGGCATCAGGAAGATTCTGGGCAGCTACTTCTTCCTGCTGGAAGGCAAGGTGGACTCCATGGTCTTCACGGCCGGTATCGGCGAAAATGACGATATCGTGCGCGAAGCGGTCTGCGAAGGTCTTGAAGCCTTTGGCATCACGCTGGATCGTGAAGAAAACCGGACCCGCAAGCCCGGCGCCCGCACCATTTCCACGGCGGACAGCAAGGTCAAGGTGCTGGTCATTCCCACCAACGAAGAACTGCAAATCGCTCAGGCCACGCTGGAAGTGCTGGCCAAATAGTCAGGCTGTTTTCACGGTTCTGCTGACAACGGTCCTGCCCCTGAGGGGGCGGGACCGTTTTTTTGTTGGCACGGGAAGCGCCTGCGGGCGGGCGACGCAGAAGCAGCCGGGGGCGCGTCGCCGAAGGGAGAGAAAGGCTGTCTGCGCGACCGGCCAGCGCGGCACCGAGGCACACAAGGGCATCCCTGGGCCGTGCCGCCGGCGTTGGGCATGTGCGGAGAAGTCGGGGTGTCAGCCGGACACGGAGGAGCGGGCACGTCGGTAGGGCTGCACTCCGTGGGCCGTGGCACAGCAAGACAGTGCGGAAGGGGAGAGGGCGCCTTCCGGCAGGCGACGTGCCGCGGACGGTTACGCAGACGGGCGGGGTACAGGAAGCCAAAGGGTGTGTACCGCGTACATGCTGGCTGGGCTGATCTGGAAAAACGGCGGGCGGTCGTCCAGGGCCGGGACGCTGCCTTCCCCGGACGAGCAAGCGACAGCCCTGGAAGGGCGCCCCGCCAGACGGTCATGCCGCAGACAAAAAGCCGCCCCGCCCGCCCGTGCCAGGAGGCAGCGGGGGACGGGGCTGGCCATGAGCCATGGGGAGCGTTGTGCGCTACAGGGCAGGGTGTCCCAGAGGGGGCAGCAGCTGCTCCAGAGCAGCGCCCATGCGCAGCAGGCCGGCTTCGTCAAAGGCGCGCCCCAGCAGCTGCATACCTACGGGCATGCCGCTTTCTTCGCCCCTGCCCACGGGCAGGGAGAGACCGGGCAGACCCGCCAGGTTGAGCGACAGGGTGTAGGCATCCATCAGATACATCTGCAAGGGATCGGCAGTGTTCTCGCCCAGCTTCCAGGCCGTCACCGGCGAAACGGGGCAGAGCAGGGCGTCGCATTGCGTCAGGGCAGCGGCGTATTCATCGCGGATAAGGCGGCGAACCTGGGCAGCCTTGCGGTAATAGGCGTCGTAATAGCCGGAGGAGAGCACATAGGTGCCCAGCATGATACGGCGCTTCACTTCCTGGCCGAAGCCTTCGGAGCGGGAACGCACATAGAGGTCCTGGAGATTGGTCAGATCAGCGGCACGACGGCCGTAGCGCACCCCGTCAAAGCGGGCCAGATTGGAAGAGGCCTCGGCCATGGCAATGATGTAGTAGGTGGCAATGGCTGCCCGCGTATGGGGCAGGTCCACGTCCACCACCTCGGCGCCGGCCGCGCGGGCGGCATCAATGGCCCGCTGGCAGGCGGAACGCACTTCGGGCGCCAGCCCGTCACCATAGAACTGGGCGGGCAGGCCCAGACGCATGCCCTGCATGGAGCCGCGGGCGGCGCCTTCGCGGGCAGCGGCCACGTAGTCTTCCACGGGACGGGGATCGCAGGTATCGTCCCGGTCATCATGCCCGGCAATGACAGCCAGGATGCGGGCGCAGTCCTCCACGCTGCGGGCCAGCGGTCCCACCTGATCCAGCGACGAGCCGTAGGCAATGAGACCGTAACGGGAAACGCGGCCGTAGGTGGGCTTCAGGCCAACGCAGCCGCACAGGGCCGCGGGCTGCCGGATGGATCCGCCCGTGTCGGAACCGAGCGAGGCAAAGCACTGCCCCGCGGCCACGGAAGCGGCGGAACCGCCACTGGAGCCGCCCGGTACGCGGCTGGTATCCCACGGGTTGTGGCAGGCGCCATAGGCGGAGTTTTCCGTACCGGACCCCATGGCAAATTCATCCATATTGTTCTTGCCCAGAATGATGGCCCCGGCCTCCTTGAGGCGCTGTACCGCAAAGGCGTCAAAAATGGGCACGAAACCTTCCAGAATGCGCGATCCGGCCGTGGTGGGCATGCCTTCGGTGGACAGGGCGTCCTTGATGGTCACCGGCACGCCCCACAGGGGGCTGCTGGCATCAGGGCCGGCGGCGTCCAGTTCACGGGCGCGGGCAAGGGCGCGCTGCCCGTCCACATGCAGCAGGGCATGCAGGGCGGGTTCCGTGGCGGCAATGCGGTCAAGGCAGGCCTGGGTGGCCTGTTCGGCCGAGATGGTCTTGTGCTGCAGGGCGTCGACGAGCGCGCTCAGACTCAGGGAACAGATGGAATTCATGGCGGACCTCAGGGCTAAACAATGCGCGGAACGACAAAATAGGCGCCATCGCCTTCCGGCGCATTGGCCAGAACGGCTTCGCGGCTGCGCCGGTTTTGGGCAACGTCCTCACGCGGCACACTGATATGCTGAACGGGGCTGTAGAGCGGCTCCACGCCGCTGGTGTCCACCTGGGCCAGAACATCCATATAGGACAGGATGTCACCAAACTGACGCGCAAACAGCGCCTGTTCTTCCGGGCTGACGGAAAGACGCGAGAGCGTGGCCATGTGGGCCACGTCATCCTGCGAAATGGTTTTGTCGGACATGTGTTTTCCTTTATGTAAGCGAAAGAACCCGGCGGCCAGGCCGCCGGGTCCGGGAATGACGGATCAGCGGGCCGATGAGGGCAGCCGCAGCTTGTAGGAAGGACGGGGCGTGGTGCTCAGCGGTCTGGACGGAGCGCTTTGTCCGCCGGCCGGCAGCGTCATGCTGCCGTGCGAAGCGGCCATGCCGGGCTGCGTCGTGGCGCCGGGCAGGCCGGGCACCAGGGGGGTGCCGTTTTCATCCACGGCGGGCAGTCCCTGCATGCGCAGGGCAGCACGCTGGACAATGGCCGTGCGCGCGGCCTTGAATTCCTCCACGTCCAGCGCCTTCATGCCCTGGGCCGCGGGCTGGAACAGATAGAGCTTCTGATGTGCCAGGCCCTTGCTGTCCCAGGAAAGGGGCGCCATGCCCCAGACCATGCGGATGCGCGAGGCTGCGGCGGAAACGGCAGCAGCCGGTACCCGTCCGCTAAGGCCCATGTTCACCGAGAAGCGGGCAAAGTCATAGCCCAGCGCCGTCCAGAAGTCATTGCCGGCGCCCTTGAGGGCGCGCGGCGCCATGAACTGGTTCCAGGCACCGGGGAAGACGGCCAGGGCATAGCGTTCGCTGTCGGCAACGCTCTTGCCCGAAAGGCTCTGTTCCCAGCTCATGGTGCCCAGGAGCACAAGGCGGTCCTCGCCGTTGTAGACCAGGGCCGTGGTCAGCATGCCCATATTGCGCCAGGAATCGGGCAGGAAGAGGGCCTCGAACGGCGTATGCGGAATGGGCGTATTGCCATCCTCGGCCTGGGTGGGATTGACGAGCTGCGCGGCAGAGGCCGTCCACGAGCTGGGATTGCGCGCATCGTAGGTGGCCTTTTGCAGGCCAAGGCCACGTTTTTGCAGGCTGCTCTCCATGAGGCTGGTCATGCGCTGGCTGTAGGCATCGCCCGGCGTGAAGGCGCCGAAGGTGGAAATGCCCAGCGTGCCGTTGGCAAAGTTCACCAGGGCATCGATCTGATCCTGCGGGCTGGGGAAGAAGCGCCAGGCCCGAACGCCTTCGTCCCCGTCATTGAGCGTGGCCATGAAGGTAAAGAAGGCGCGTTTTTCGGTGGCGCCGCTCTGTTTGGCCTTGTTGTAGACCGACGCTTCCAGCGGTCCGCCCACCACGGCGCAGCTTTCCGGCAGGGCATCCAGGCGGGTCAGCCAGTCAGCCGCGCTGGTGTTGATGACTTCCAGACGGGCATTGATGCCGTTGCCCTTCATTTCCTGCACGGCGGTGGTGGCACCCTTGCGGATTTTGGAGGCAATGGGAGCATACGGCCCGCTGCCGGGCAGAGCCAGGACAATGCAGGGACCCTGGGCCACGGCCGGCTTGGCCGGCTGCTTGCCGCCCAGCGAGGGGAACTGACAGCCGCTCAGGGCAAGAGCCGTCAGGAGGAGCAGACCACAGAGAAGACAAGACGGAGTACGCGGTTTCATGCCATACCCTTTCCGTTGATGCAGACAGGCGCGGGACTAGCGGGAATGAGGAGGACGCGGCCCGTCAGGGCGATGATCCGGGGCGCTGGGCCGATGATCACGGGGCGGCATGGGCCGGTGATTGTCGCCACGGGGCGGCGGAGGCCGGTGATAGCCACGGCCATCGTCATAATAGGGGTCATGACAGCCGGTGATGAAGAGCACGGGCACAGCGAGAAGCAGGGCAACGAGAAGCAGACGCATTCTTTGCATGATTTCCTCCTTAGGGGGAGAGGTCAGCGCGGTTGCGCGGGATGCGGACGCGCCGGCCGATGCGGGGGGCGGGCCTGCATCCCCCGCGTGGGCGGGGTTGTTGGGGTGACATAGCTGCCAGGGGGCGGCGGCACGGGCCGTTTCACCCCGCCGGAACGGGGCGGCGTTGTCGTGCGGCGGCCACTGTCAGCAGGGGCGGCCAAGGCGGGGACAGCCACCAGGCAGGTGAGCAGAAGCGCAAGGCAGCAGCAAAGCAGACTGCGCATGGCAAAATCCTCCCGTGAATCAGCCTGCCATGCGGGAAGGGCTGTCCTGCCAGGTCTGGAGCATGCCGGGTGATTCCTTTGGCTCCTCGTGCTGCCAGGCTGCACATCCCGCGGCGGAGAGAAGCAGCAGCATACCGGCCAGCACAAGAAGATGCCGGCAGCGCCGCAGACAGGTCTGTTGCATGGCGGTTTCCTCCGTGGACAGACGGTTATGCACGTCAGCCGGCATTCTAGTACAGGGTGGCAGGGGACGCAAGCCGCCGCCGGGCCTTCCCGTTGCAGGGACGAAAAAAGGGGGACGGACCCCAGTCCATCCCCCTTTCTGTCAGCTGTGCACAGCGTGGCGCTTATTTCTTCACTTCGGTAAAGTCGGCATCCACCACGTCGTCACCGTTGTTGCCGGCTCCGCCGTTGTTGCCGCCGGCCGCACCGGCGCTGGCGCCGCTGGCGCCGGCCTGGGCAGCGCCCTGCTGCTGGTAGAGCTGTTCGGCCAGCTTGTGCGAGGCCTTGGCCAGTTCTTCCGTGGCGGCCTTGATGGCGGCGGCGTCATCGCCTTCCATGAGCTTGCGCAGGCTGGCGATCTTGCCTTCCAGGTCGCTCTTGAGGGCGGCGTCGGCCTTGTCGCCCAGATCGTTGAGGCTCTTTTCCGTGCCGTAGATGAGGCTGTCGGCATGGTTGCGGGCCTCGATGACTTCCTGCTTCTTCTTGTCTTCGCTGGCGTGGGCTTCCGCTTCACGCACCAGGCGCTGGATGTCTTCTTCGGACAGGCCGGACGAGGACTGAATCTTGATGGACTGTTCCTTGCCCGTGCCCATATCCTTGGCCGAAACATTGACGATACCGTTGGCGTCAATGTCAAAGCTCACTTCGATCTGCGGCACGCCACGGGGCGCCGGCGGAATACCGGTGAGGTCGAAACGGGCCAGAGTCATATTGTCGGCCGCCATGGGACGTTCGCCCTGGAGCACGTGGATGGACACGGAGGGCTGGTTGTCCGCCGCCGTGGTGAACACATTGCTCTTGCGGGTGGGGATGGTGGTGTTGCGGTCAATGAGCTTGGTGAACACCCCGCCCATGGTTTCGATGCCCAGCGACAGGGGCGTCACGTCCAGCAGCAGCACGTCCTTCACGTCACCGGTGAGGATGCCGCCCTGAATGGCCGCACCCATGGCCACCACTTCGTCCGGGTTCACGGAACGGTTGGGATCCTTGCCGAAGAATTCGCCCACCTTCTTCTGCACCAGGGGCATACGGGTCATGCCGCCCACGAGGATGACTTCATCAATCTGGCTGGCGGACAGGCCGGCATCGGCCAGCGCCTTCTTGCAGGGATCGATGGTACGTTCCACCAGGTCGGCCACCATGGCTTCCAGCTTGGCGCGGGAGAGCTTGATCAGCAGGTGCTTGGGGCCGTTCTGGTCAGCCGTGATGAAGGGCAGGTTCACTTCCGTTTCCATGGAGGTGGACAGTTCCTTCTTGGCCTTTTCGGCGGCTTCCTTCAGGCGCTGCAGGGCCATGCTGTCCTTGGACAGGTCAATGCCGTTGTCCTTCTTGAATTCTTCCACCAGGAAGTTGATGATGCGCTGGTCGAAGTCTTCGCCGCCGAGGAAGGTATCCCCGTTGGTGGCGCGCACTTCCACCACGTTGTCGCCCACTTCCAGAATGGAAATATCAAAGGTGCCGCCGCCCAGGTCAAAGACGGCAATCTTTTCATTGGCCTTCTTGTCGAAACCGTAGGCCAGCGAGGCTGCCGTGGGTTCGTTGATGATACGCTTCACTTCCAGACCGGCAATGCGGCCGGCGTCCTTGGTGGCCTGACGCTGGGCGTCGTTGAAATAGGCCGGCACGGTGATGACGGCTTCGCTCACCGTTTCACCCAGGTAGGCTTCCGCGTCAGCCTTGAGCTTGGCCAGAATCATGGCCGAAATTTCAGGAGCGGTGTAAACGCGGCCGTCCACTTCCACACCGGCGTCATCATTGGCCGCCTTGGTAATGGTATAGGGCGAATGTTCCTTCCAGCGGTTCACTTCCGCCGAATCGTACTTGCGGCCCATGAGCCGCTTGATGGCAAAGATGGTACGCTTGGGGTTGGTCACGGACTGACGCTTGGCAATATCGCCCACAAGGCGTTCCTTGTCGGTAAAGGCTACCACGGAGGGCGTGGTGCGGCCGCCTTCGGGATTGGTGATGCACTTGGGATCCTTGCCTTCCATGACGTAGACGCAGGAATTGGTGGTCCCAAGGTCGATGCCGATAATCTTGGACATATATGAACCCTCCTCAGGAGAAAACTCATTGTGGTGGAAATGCGGGGCATTTCCGTTCGACTGAAAGGTAAGTCTTTCTGCGCAGCCGTCCAGAGGGAAATGGAAAAATTTTTTTCGGTGTTTGACGACCGTCTGTTGACCTGAAAAAATGAGCGGGATAAGGTCTACAGTAGGCCAAGGAAAAAGGGATATTCCCCCGTGATTCTTTTCCACAATGGGAGGAGCTATGGATATCAACAGGCGTCAACTCATGCTCGGTATCGGTGGACTGGCGGCCGGCAGTGCCCTGGCGGCCATGACGGGCCAGGCCCTGGCGGCCCCTGACGGCAAGATGAAGCGCTTTGAGCAGGTCAACGGCGACTTTGGCTGGAAGCCGCACAAGCTGGACCCTGCGGAATGTGCCCAGGTGGCCTATGAAGGCTACTGGCACAATGACTACGCCTGTGGCTACGGCGCGTTCTACAGCATTATCGGCCTCATGGCCGAAAAGTACGGCGCGCCCTACAATCAGTTCCCCTTCACCATGCTGGAAGCCAACAAGGGCGGCATTTCCGACTGGGGCACCATCTGTGGCGCGCTCTACGGGGCAGCGGCGGCCTATGCCCTGTTCTGGGGGCGCAACGAGCGCACGCCCATGGTCAATGAACTCTACCGCTGGTATGAAACCACCAAGCTGCCCATCTATACGCCCAAGAAGGCGGTGGGCGTGGCCGGCGAAATTCCGTCCAGCGTCTCGCATTCCGTGCTCTGCCACATTTCCGTTTCCCGCTGGGCCTATACCAACAAGATCGAGGCCACCAGCAAGAAGCGCAACGAACGCTGCGGCCGCCTCACGGCCGATGTGGCCTACAAGGCCGTGGAAATCATGAACGCCAAGATTGACCAGGGCAAGAACTTCAAGGGAACCCTTGGCAAGCAGGAAGCGGTGGAAACCTGCGGCGCCTGCCACCAGACCAAGGGCAACGAAGCCAACTGGGCCAAGGGTGTCATGGACTGCACGCCCTGCCATAACGGCAGCGAGGCCCTGGCCAACAAGTTTGTGGACCATCCCTAGTCATCCCATCCGAAACGCTGTCTGACAGCCGGCAGCATGGCGCCGCTACGCCATGCTGCCGTTTTTTTGTGCCTGGCGGCAGATCGAGACAGGAGCACACGGGGGCCTTTCCCGGCTGCGGTCATGGTCATATTGCCCGGACAGGGCCTGCCATCTGCGGGAAATGCCCCGGCCACGGGCGTCAGGCGCGCAGCCACTCCCTGACTTCGGCCGGCGAGGGCACACGGCCCGTGCAGCGTATGGTGCCGTCAATGACCACGGCCGGGGTGGCCAGCACCCCCAGGGCCATCATGGCGCGCAGATCCGTCACCTTTTCCACGACAGCATCCTGACGCATTTCTTCCACCGCTTCCCGCACGATACTTTCTGTTTCCCGGCATTTGGCACAACCGGGTCCTACCACCTTGATATCCATGGTATCCTCCTGAGGCTTACAGTATATGCTGGAGCTGGATGCCGTTGAACAGCCAGCCCACCAGCGTGAACATGAGCAGCAATATGCCCAGAAAACACAGCAGCAGCTGCCAGCGCATGACCTGCTTGAGCATGAGCACTTCCGGCAGGCTGGCGGCCACGGTGCTCATGCAGAAGGCCAGGGTGGTGCCCAGGGGAAGGCCCTTGAGCAGCAGACTTTCCATGACGGGAATGATGCCGGTCACATTGGTGTAGAGCGGAATGCCCACCGCCACGGCCGCCGGCACGGACCACCACTGCCCCGTGCCCAGATGTTCGGTAAACCACTGCTGCGGCACGTAGCCGTGCAGGGCCGCACCCAGTCCCACACCAGCCACCACCCACAGCCAGACCCGGCGGAAGATGCCCGTCATTTCTCCCCAGGCAAAGGCATGGCGCTGGCGCAGGCCCGGAGCGCCCTGGAGGGAAGCGGGCTGTCCGGCCGGCATGGCGTCCTGTTGCAGGGCGTCCCGCAGAAAGGGTTGCAGCCAGCGTTCGGCATGCAGCAGATCCATGACCAGGCCGCCCACCATGCCCGCCAGCATGCCCACCGCCACATAGATGACGGTAAACTTCCAGCCCAGCAGGCCCCAGAGCAGGACCACGGCAATTTCATTGACCAGCGGCGAGGTGATGAGAAAGGCCAGGGTGATGCCCAGGGGAATGCGCGCCATGGTGAAGCCCAGAAAAAGGGGAATGCTGGAGCAGGAACAGAACGGAGTGATGGCGCCAAAGCCGGCGCCGAGCACATAGCCCAGGCCGCGCCCCCGGCCCGCGAGATAGTCACGCACCCGCTCCACATGCAGGCCGGCCCGCAGCCAGCCGATCACATAGACCATGAGCACAAGCAGCAGCAGAATCTTGGGCGTATCATACAGAAAGAACTGGACGGCCGCTCCCTGCGGCGAATCTTCTGCCAGGCCGAGGACATCATGCGCCAGCCAGCGGGAAAGGGGGAGTACGCCCGCATAGGCTGCCAGCCAGAGCGCAAGGGCCACGATTCCCGTGCCCCAGTAGCGCAGCGGATGTATATGCTCGCCGGAGGGCGCGGGGCCTGCCGCAGGGCTGGCCGCACAGCAACAGGCCGTTGCCCGGCGGGGAGAACAGGTTTGCTGCCCGGACGGCAGAGGGGAGGGGGTTGTCATGTGTGCTCCTTTTTTGTTTGTTGGCAAAATTGCCAAATAGAAGTCAAAAAAAAATTTCATGAGGTGTGGCGCAGCAGGGGAAGCTGGGCAGCAATACGCTGTTCAATAAGCTTGCCGGTACAGGTCAGGAAGGTGTCCAGACAACACAGTGCCAGCCGGTAGTAGATATTGGTGCCCCGCCGTTCCGAGGTGACCACTCCGGCTTCGCGCAGCACGGACAGATGCTTGGACACGGTGGACATATCGTCACCCACCAGCGCCTGGAGATCGCAGACGCATTTTTCCCCCTGCCGCAGGGCATCCACCATGAGCAGCCGGCTGGGATGCCCCAGGGCCTTGAAAATCTTGGCCTGCTCGGCCAGGAACTGGCGGTTGGGTAGGGAATGTGTACTCATATTTTGCTGTTTGGCAAAATAGCCCATTGCCCGGAGTGCTGTCAAGCGGGCGGGCAGGGAGCTTTCTGGCAGCGGCAGGACCGGCGCCCGTTGCCAGGCCCTGGTCCTGCCCGCATTCGTCCGGCGGAAAGGGCCGCCCGCTAGGCTTGCAGGCCGGAAACGGCCATGACCAGGCAGAGGCCCCCGATACAGGCAATGGTGGCGGCATTGCCATTGCCGGAGGCATTGGCTTCGGGAATGACCTCTTCCACCACCACGTAGACCATGGCCCCGGCGGCAGCGGCCAGGGCAATGGGCAGCAGCCCCTGGGTCAGCTGTGAGGATGCGGCGCCCAGCACGGCGCCGATGGGCGTGGTACAGCCGGAAAGGGCGCCGAACATCCAGGATTTTTTGGCCGAAAAGCCTTCGGCGCGCAGGGCTGTGGAAACCACCAGCCCTTCGGGCAGGTTCTGGAGCAGAATGGTGCCGGTGACCATGAGGGCCGAGGACATGCTCAAGGCCATTTCTGCGGGCAGAGCGCTGCCGGCCGATACGGCGCCATAGCCCACCCCCATGGTCAGCCCTTCGGGAATGTGGTGCAGGGTCATGGCCGTCACCAGAAGGATGCTGCGCCGCCAGCTGGTGGACAGACCCTCCTGCTGGTTCTGGTGTACATGCAGATGGGGCAGAAGATGGTCAAGACCCATGAGAAAGGCCGAGCCGATCATGAGGCCGCAGATCAGGGGCAGAAAGCTCAGGCGCCCCAGGGGGGCAGCCATGTCGGCCGCAGGCTGGAGCAGGCCCAGAAAGGCCGCACCCAGCATCATGCCGCCTGCGGCGCCCAGCATGCAGTCCATGGCGCGGCGCGAGAATTCGCGGCGCAGAAAAATGGCGCTGGCGCCCAGGCTGATGGATGTCCAGGAAAGCAGACCTGCCAGCAGGGCCTGCAGGGCAGGATGACTGAAAATATCCATGAAAAAAGCTCCTTTGCAGGAAAATGCGCCCTTCCGAAGCGGACACAGAAAAAGGAAAGGGTCCCGTAAAACGGTGCCCTTTCCTGCGGAACGGAATGGCTGCCGGTTTCCGGCAGGTTAGATGTCCTGCCGGTATTGCAGCGACTGGCGCAGGGTTTCCCTGTCCATATACTTGACCTCGGCCCCCAGGGGGATGCCCTGGGCAAGACGGGATATCCTGATATGAGGGAAGCGCTTGCGCACCAGGGTCTTGAGAAAGGAGGCCGTGTTTTCGGCTTCCAGCGTGGCCCCCAGCGCCAGGATAAGCTCCCTCACCTCGCCTTCCTCCAGTCGTCGCACCAGGCGGTCAAGATCAAGACTTTCGGAATCCATGCGTTCCAGGGGGGCCAGCAGGCCGCCAAGAATCAGATACTGTCCGTGATAGAAACCGCCTTCATCCAGGGTAAGCATGCTGTCCCATTCTGTCACCAGGCAGAGGGTATCGCGGCTGCGGGACGGATCGTTGCAGATGGCGCAGGGGTCTGACGACGAAAGGCCGCCGCAGCGCGAACAGAGGTGCAGCTGGTCACGCAGGTCATGAATCCCCTGGCCCAGACGCCGCGTTTCCGCCTCCGGCCATTTGAGCAGGGTCATGGCCACGCGCATGGCCGATTTGGGACCGAGACCCGGCAGGCGGGAGAGCTGCTCCACCAGTGCCCGCAGCGGCTCGGGAATATGGCTGTGCATCAGAAGACGCCGGGCAGACGGATGCCGCCGGAAATGGCGTTCATTTCACGTTCCAGGGTCTCGCGGGCAATGCGGCCGGCTTCATTCACCGCAGCCAGGATGAGGTCCTGGAGCATTTCCACGTCGCCGCCTTCCAGCGCCTTGGGGTCAATGGTGATGCCGCGCAGCTCCTGCCGGCCGCTGACCAGGGCCTTGACCATGCCGCCGCCGCTGCTGGCTTCATAGGTGCGTTCCGCCGCTTCCTGCTGGAGCTTGGCGAGCTTGTTCTGCATGACCTGCGCCTGGCGCAGGATGTCGTTCATATTGCGCATGAAAGTCTCCTTATGCTTCTGTACAATGGGTTATGGTGGCATTGAGCACCGAGAGGCAGGCCTGCATCTCCGGGCGCTTGCGAAATTCCTCGATGAGTTCGGCCCCGTTGCGATGCGGCCGGGGGGCCACAAGTTCCACCTCCGGGCTGCCGGCCCCGTAGGCGGCCAGAGCCTCCATGAGCAGGGGGCGTTCCTTTTCCGCCTGGCGGAGGAAGGCCGCAGCCTGCGGAAAAAGGCGCAGCCTGCCGGGGGTCCATTCGGCGCGCATCTGCCGCAGCACCGGCAGGGAGGGCGCGCTGTGTCCGGCTTCCTGGCGGCTGGCACAGAAGGCGCAGAAGGCCTGCCAGTCCCGGGGGGCGCCTTCCGGATCGGCGCCTGTGGCGGCAGGCGGTACGTCCGCGGCAGCAGGCGGTGCCGCCGCAGGGACAGAGGCGGCCTGCGCATCCGGCTGATGGTCGCGGGGCGCCACGCCCTCCGTCGCCGGAAGCGGACCGTCGGCAGATGCGGCCTGCGCGTTGTTGCGGCGGGCGGGGGGCGCAGGCTCGCTGTCGCCATCGGCCTCGCCGCATGCAGGGGGCGTTGCCCCGGCGGTATGCGACGGGGGGCTGTCCGGCGTTCTGGCAGCTGCGCGCGGCGGCGTGACGGGTCGGCGCACGGGGGCCGGCCGGGTGGCCTGCGTGCTGTCCGCGGCATGACGCGGGGGCACGGGGGCTGCCTCGCGCGGGGGCCGGGGGAGCGATGGCGCCGTCTCGGCTGCGGCAGGCGTGTCGGCCGCCGTGACTGCGGGGCCGGTCATGCCGGTGGGCAGCTGTTCCAGTGGCAGCAGCTGCGGCAGCAGGGCCAGGTTGAGCAGCATGAGTTCCAGGGCGGCGGCCGGTTCGGGATTCTGCACGATTCCCCGCTGGGCGTCCAGGGTCATCTGCCAGGCCGCATGCAGATGGGCAGGCAGAAAGCGGGGCGCCAGGGCCTGCCATGCGGCGGCCTCGTCGTCCGTCAGGTCCAGATGGGGCAGCATGGCCCGGCCGCCCTGACGCAGCAGAAAAAGGTCCCGCAGGTGTCCGGAAAGTTCCCGCACAAAAAAGCCGATGTCCACGCCCTGCCGGGCAATGTGGCGGGCCAGGCCGGCCACGGCGGCGCAGTCTCTGGCCAGCAGGGCCTCGAACAGCTGGACAAAGAGTTCCTGCCCGGCCAGTCCCAGCACGTCGCGCACCACGGGTACCGTCAGTTCCTCGCCGCCCAGGGCCAGGGCCTGATCCAGCAGCGACATGCTGTCGCGCACGCTGCCGGCGGCGCGCCGGGCAATGAGGCGCACGGCGCCCTCTTCAAAGGAGATGCCCTCCTTTTCCAGCACGTGGCGCAGGTGCGCGGCCAGGGCCTCTGCGCTCAGATGACGAAAGACAAAGTGCTGGCAGCGGCTGACAATGGTAATGGGAAACTTGTGGACCTCGGTGGTGGCAAAGATGAAGACCACATGCTCCGGCGGCTCCTCCAGTGTCTTGAGCAGGGCATTGAAGGCATTGCGCGACAGCATGTGCGCTTCGTCGATGATGAAAATCTTGTAGCGGCCCTCCATGGGCGCATAGCCGATGGTTTCGCGCAGGGCACGGGCATCTTCCACACTGTTGTTGGAAGCGCCGTCGATTTCCGTCACGTCCACATGGCTGCCCTGGGTGATGCGCCGGCACTGGGCGCACTGATTGCAGGGTTCGGGACCGGGGGCATGCTCGCAGTTGAGGGCCTTGGCAAAGATGCGGGCAATGGTGGTCTTGCCCACGCCGCGCGTCCCGCTGAGCAGATAGGCGGCAGCCACCTTGTCTTCGGCGGCAGCACGGGACAGGACGGCCTTGACGGTATCCTGTCCGGCCACCTCGGCAAAGGTCTGGGGACGGTAGCGCGCTGCGAGGGAAAGATGCTTCATGGCAGATGGCCGGGGCGCGCCCCTGCGGACGCGCCCCTCTGTATTCTTCGATGGACCGGAAAGCTAGACAGTGTAGCGGGTGCTCCAGGAAGCGTACTTGGGATTTTCGCCCTTGGCCACGGCAAAGAATTCCTTTTGCAGGTGCTTGGTCACCTTGCCGGCCCGGCCCGCGCCGATGATGCGGTGGTCCACTTCGCGGATGGGCGTCATTTCAGCGGCCGTACCGGTGAAGAAGGCTTCGTCGGCGATGTACAGCTCGTCACGGGTGAAGAGCTGTTCTTCCACCGTATAGCCCAGATCGCGGGCCACCTTCATGACGGCATCACGGGTGATGCCGCCGAGGATGGAGGTCCACGGCGTGGTCTTGATGATGCCGTCGCGCACGATGAAGATATTTTCGCCGCTGGCTTCGGACACAAAGCCGTTGGTATCCAGCATGACGGCTTCGTCATAGCCTTCTTCCTTGGCTTCCACCTTGGCCAGGATGGAGTTCACATAGTTGCCGGCAGCCTTGGCCTTGCTCATGAGGGTATTGACGTGCGTGCGGGCAAAGGAGCTGGTCTTGGCGCGGATGCCCATTTCCAGGGCTTCGGGGCCGAGGTAGGCGCCCCAGGGCCAGGCGGCAATGATGGTATGCACCGGGTTGCCGCCGGGATACACGCCCATTTCGCCGGCGCCCACAAAGGCCAGCGGACGGATGTAGCCTTCGCGCAGCTTGTTGGCCGTGAGGGTTTCCACCACCGCATCGGCAATCTGTTCGGCCGTGTAGGGGAGTTCCAGACGAAGGATTTTGGCGGAGTTGACCAGGCGGGTGCTGTGTTCGGGCAGGCGGAATACCGACGAGCTTCCGTCAGCACAGGCATAGGCGCGAATGCCTTCAAAGACGGCGCTGCCGTAATGCAGGGCATGGGTCAGCACATGAACCTGCGCCTGATCCCAGGGAACCAACTTGCCATCAAACCAGATGAATTTTGTCTTCTCCATGATAGTGTCCTTCGAGATGCTGCAATTTGGCGCGACTCTTCTCCGCGCAGCTAAAAACTACTGAAAAGCGCCCCATAAGGCAAGAGGGCGGCCCGGCGAACGCCTTGCCAGTCGTGACGCGGAAGGCTACAAGAGAAGAAGCCGGTCGTGCGCCCTCTTTCACGACCGCGGGAGGAAGGGCATGACCGAATACGTGCTGGGCATAGACGCCGGCGGCACCCATACCGATGCGGTGCTGTGCGGTCCCGAAGGGCTGGTGGCCGCGGCCAAAACCGTGACCTGTCACGACAATCTGCCGTCTTCCGTGGCGGCGGTGCTGGCAGCCCTGCGGGAGGCCCTGGGGCAGCGGGATGTTCTGCTGCAACGGGTGGCCCGTGTGACGCTGGGCGCCACCCTGGCCGTCAATGCGCTGGTGCAGCACAAGGCCGATGCGGTGGGCCTGGCCCTTTCCGCCGGGCCGGGGCTGGCACCGGCCCGTTTTGCCCTGGGCGGGCATGTCTGCGTGGTGCCCGGTGGTCTGGACCATCGCGGCGTCGAGGTCAGTCCCCTGGAACTGGACGGCCTCACGGCGGCGGCATCCCGCTGGCAGGCGGAGGGCGTCAGGGCCATTGCCTGCGTGGGCAAGTTTTCGCCGCGCAATCCTGCCCATGAGGACCGCATGCGCGAGGCGGCGCATGCGGCATCGGGGCTGCCTGTCACCCGGGGGCACGCCCTTTCCGGCCAGCTCAATTTTCCCCGGCGCATTGCCACAGCCTACTACAATGCGGCGGTGGAGCGTCTGCATGCCGCCTTTCTGGACGCTGTGGAAGTCGAATTGCGTCATGCGGGCATAACGGCGCCGGTGCGTCTGCTCAAGGCTGACGGCGGGGCCGTACCGGCGGAACTTTCCCGGCGTGAACCCGTGCAATCCATTCTTTCCGGTCCGGCGGCCAGTGTCATGGGCGTCATGGCCCTTGCGCCGGTGGAGCAGGACGACTGCTCCCTGCTGCTGGACATGGGCGGCACCACCACGGACCTGGCCCTCTTTGTGGACGGCTCCCCGGTGGTGGACCGCGAAGGCATGCTGCTGGACGGACGGCGTACCCTGGTGCGGGCGCTGGCCTCGCTGTCCATCGGCGTGGGCGGGGATTCCCTGCTGACGCCCACCGAGGACGGTGTGCGCGTGGGGCCTCTGCGTCAGGGGCCTGCCGCGGCCTTTGGCGGAACGGACGCCACCTTTCTGGATGCGCTCAACGTGCTTGACGCCCCCGGCGGCATGACCTCCGGGGATGCGGCAGCCTCCTGTGCAGCCATGTCCGCTCTGGCGGCGGCCTGCGGCCGCCAGGCGTCGACCCTGGCCCGGCAGGCGCTGGACGATGCCCTGCGTCACATCGGGCAGGCGGCGGCCGATCTGCTGCGCAGCTGCAACGAGCGCCCGGTCTATACCCTGGCCGCCCTCAAGGGCATGCGCACCCTGCGTCCCCGCCGTGCCTGGCTGGTGGGCGGTCCGGCACAGCGCATGCGCGAGCGGCTTTCCCTGTTCATGGATATGCCTGTGGACTGTCCCGCACACAGCGATGTGGCCAATGCCGTGGGCGCGGCGCTTACCCTGCCCACGGCCACGCTGGATGTCTATGCCGACAGCGGCCGCGGCCGCCTGTATGCGCCGGCGCTGGATCATGAGGAGAGCATGCCCCGTTCCTGGCGTCTGCCGCAGGTGGAGGAACGCGCCCTGGCACTGCTGCGGGAGCGTCTGGCCCCCAGTGTGGGGCAGGGTGAGGCTGTGCGCGTGGAGGTGCTGGAATCCCATGCCTTTGCCACCCTGGATGACGGCGGCTTTGGCTCGCGTGACATGCGCGTGAGCTGCCAGGTGGTGCCGGGCATTGCCGGCCGTCTGGCTTCCGGAGGAGAGGCCGCATGGAGATAGTGCTCTACGAGCCGGAAATTCCGCCCAATACGGGCAATGTGGCACGGCTCTGTGCGGCAACGGGCACGCGCCTGCATCTTGTGGAGCCGCTGGGCTTTCGTCTGGATCACAGCAAGCTCAGGCGGGCCGGGCTGGACTACTGGCCCAATGTGGACCTGGCGGTGTGGCCGGACTGGGAAACCTGGCTGGCCGCTGCCAGCAGGGCACGTGGCGGGCGGGCGCCGCGCTGCATCATGTCGTCAGCCAGGGGCGGCGCGCCCCTGCATCGTTTTTCCTTTCTCCCCGATGACTGCCTTGTGCTGGGGCCGGAAACCCGCGGCCTGCCCCCCGAGCTGCTGCGGCAGGGGGAGCGGGTGCGCATTCCCATGCGTCCCGGCGGCGTCCGCAGCATCAACATGTCCACGGCGGCCGGCATTCTGCTGTATGCCGCCCTGGCGTCCAGCGGTCTGCTGGATGCGGACGGCTGGTGCTGATCCCTGTCACGACAACCTTATCGAGGAAAGCATGTCTCTGGGTGTCTTCATTTTTTGTATCGTGGTAGGTGTGCTCTGCGGCACCACCGGGGTGGGCGGCATCGTTCTGCCGCCGGCCTTCATGTACTGGGAAGGAATGGAAACCCATTCTGCCATGGCCATTACGCTTTCTTCCTTCATGGTGCCCAGTCTCTTTGCCATTGCCACCTTTCGGAAGCGGGGCTGGTTTGACTGGAAGGCCAGCCTGCCCCTGGCCGTGGGCGGTTTTGTGGGGGGCATCCCGGGGGGCAGCCTCAATGCCTATGTGCCCGGCAAATGGCTGGTCTGTCTGCTGGCCTGCATCATCATCTTTGCCGGCGTGGCGGCCGTGCGTCCCCAGAAGGAGGAGGGCGGCACGCGTTATGCCTTCTGGCACCGGCGCCGCGGCCTGTTCTGCATCGGGGCCTTCACGGGCTTCATGGCCGGCATGACCGGCGCCGGCGGTGCCGTGCTGTCCATTCCGTGGATGGTGGCCGTGGGCTATTCGCCGTTGATTTCCATGGGCGCGGCCATGCTCATGCAGGTGGGCATCATTCTGACGGCCACGGTGGGCAATGCCATGGCCGGGCACATGCTGTGGGGCGCCCTGTTCTGGCTGACCGTGGCCCTTGTGCTGGGCTTCTGGATCGGCATGCGCATTGTCATGTATCTGCCGGTGCGCACGCTGCGCATCATCATCGGCGTACTCTGCGTGGGGCTGGGCTTCTTCCTGCTGTTCCGCAATCTGCTGGGCTGAGTTCATGAACATCACCGCCCTTTTCATCCGGCGTCCCGTGGCCACGGTGCTCATCATGCTGGGGCTGCTCTTTTTCGGCATCACGGGCTATGTGAATCTGCCCGTCAACCAGCTGCCCAACGTGGACTTTCCCACCATTCAGGTGACGGCCGATCTTTCCGGGGCAGACCCGGAGACCATGGCCGCCTCTGTGGCGACGCCGTTGGAAAAGGAATTTTTCACCATTGCGGGCATTGACTCCATCTCGTCGGTCAATGCCACGGGGCGCACGCGCATCACCATCCAGTTTGCCCTGGACAGGGACATTGATGCGGCGGCGCTGGATGTGCAGGCGGCCATCGGCCTGGCGGAACGCCGCCTGCCCACCAATATGACCAATTCGCCCAGTTTTCGTAAGGTCAATCCCGCGGACTGGCCCATTCTCTACCTGCGGGTCAGTTCTCCCACCCTGCCGCTGTACGAACTCAACGAATATGCGGACACGCTCATCGGTCAGCGCCTTTCCATGGTCAAGGGCGTGGCCCAGGTGGTGGTCTACGGACAGAAGAAATACGCCGTGCGCGTGCAGCTGGACCCGGATGCCCTGGCCTCGCGCGGCCTGGGCATTGACGAGGTGAGCGATGCCATCATGGCCGCCAACAGCAAGCTGCCCACGGGTTCGCTGGACGGGGCACAGCGCTCGCAATCCATCAAAGCTTCCGGCCAGCTGGAAAATGCCCGGGCCTTCCGTGATGTGGTGGTAGCCTATCGGGACGGTGCGCCGGTGCGCCTGCGTGACATCGGCACGGTAGTGGACAGTGTGGAGCAGGACAAGCAGCTTGCCTGGAGCAATGACGGCGTGCCCAGCATCTCCCTGGCCGTGGAGCGCCAGCCCGGCGCCAATACGGTAGAGGTGGTGGACGCCATTCGCGCCCTGCTGCCCGAATTGCAGCGCCAGCTGCCGCCCTCCGTGGGTGTGGAAATTTTCTATGACCGTTCCGAATCCATCCGCGAGTCCGTGGCCGAGGTCAAGTTTACCCTGGTGCTCACGGTCTTTCTGGTGGTTCTGGTCATCTTCATCTTTCTGCGCAATCTGCCGGCCACCATCATCCCCAGCCTGGCCCTGCCCATGTCCGTCATTTCCACCTTTGCGGTTATGTCCGTCATGGGCTTCAGCCTGGACAACCTTTCGCTCATGGCCCTGACGCTGGCCGTGGGCTTTGTGGTGGACGATGCCATCGTCATGCTGGAAAATATCGTGCGCCATCAGGAAATGGGCAAGGACCCGGTGACGGCCGCCTATGACGGTTCGCGCGAGATCGGCTTCACCATTCTTTCCATGACCGTTTCCCTGGCAGCGGTCTTCATTCCCGTGCTGTTCATGGGCGGCATTGTGGGGCGCCTGTTCTACGAATTTGCGGTGGTCATCATCACGGCCATCCTGTTTTCCGGGGTGGTTTCCCTGTCGCTCACGCCCATGCTCTGCGCCTACTTTCTGCGGGCACAGCGTCAGCACCGGGCAGGCTATGAGGGCCTTTACGGCAAGATGGAGCGGGCCTTTGACCTGCTGGCCCAGGCCTATGCCCGCTCGCTGGACGTGGTGCTGCGGCACCGCCGGCTGACCCTGCTGGCATCCGGCGTGCTGCTGCTGCTCACGGGCTGGCTGGCCGTGATCATTTCCAAGGGCTTTCTGCCCTCGGAGGACATGAGCTTCATTGGCGGCAATACCGAAGCGGAACAGGGCATTTCCTTTCAGGGCATGGTACAGGCCCAGCATGCCCTGGACGCCCTGCTGCGGGACGACCCGGACGTGGCCATGTTCAGTTCCGTGGTGGGTATTGTGGGCAGCAGCCAGAGCATGAGCAACGGTACGCTCATGATTCGCCTCAAGCCCTATGATCAGCGCGAAGGGATCAACCAGGTGGCCGAGCGCCTGCGGAAAAAGCTCAATGCCTCGCCGGCGTTGCGGGTCTTTCTGCGTGTGCCGCCGTCCATCAATATCGGGGGGCGCGCGTCCAAGGCGTTGTATCAGTATACGCTTTTCGGTCCCAATATGGCGGAGCTGTTTGACTGCGCCCAGAAGGTGGAGGATGCCCTGCGGCTGGTTCCGGAAATTCAGGACGTGAACAGCGACCTGCAACTGCGCAATCCCGAATTGCGGGTGAATATCGATCGTGACCGCGCCGCGGCGCTGGGGGTCAGCGCCAGCCAGATCGAGCTGGCGCTGCAATCGGCCTACGGCTCGCGGGAAATTTCCACCATCTATGCGCCCAGCAATGACTATACGGTCTTTGTGGAGCTGCTCAAATCCTTCCAGCAGTCGCCGGATGCCCTGTCGCGCCTCTATGTCCGCGCCTCGTCGGGCGACCTCATTCCCCTTTCCACCCTGGCGCGGGTGGAAGCCGGCGTGGGGCCGGTCTCGGTGAACCATTCCGGGCAGTTCCCGGCCGTGACCATTTCCTACAATCTGCGTCCGGGCGTGGCCCTGAGCGAGGGCCTGGCCGCCGTGGAACGCACGGCCCTGCCCCTGCTGCCCGATTCCGTGACGGCCGAATCGCAGGGCACGGCGCAGGCCTTTCAGGATTCCCTGACAGGCATGGGCTGGCTGTTGCTGCTGGCCATTGTGGTCATCTATCTGGTGCTGGGCATCCTGTACGAGAGCTTCATCCACCCCCTGACCATTCTGTCCGGCCTGCCGTCCGCCGGTTTCGGCGCTCTGGCCACGCTCTGGCTTTTCAATCAGCCGCTGGATCTCTACGGTTTTGTGGGGGTTATCATGCTGCTGGGCATTGTGAAGAAAAATGCCATCATGATGCTGGACTTTGCCCTGGAAATCCAGCGTCATGACCCTGACTGCACGCCATTGCAGGCCATCACGCAGGGCTGTCACGTGCGTTTCCGTCCCATCATGATGACCACCATGGCCGCGCTCATGGGCGCGCTGCCCATTGCCATCGGCATGGGCGCCGGGGCCGAGGCCCGCCGCCCGCTGGGCCTGGTGGTGGTGGGTGGTCTGTGCTTCTCGCAGCTGGTGACGCTCTACATTACGCCGGTGTACTACTATTACATGGAAAAGCTCTCCCGCTGGCTGGGGCGGCATTTTGGCGGCCGCTTCCATGACACGGGCAGGGCAGGCCAGGAGGATGCGCATGCCTGAGTGCCATCGCTGCGGTGAATGCTGCCGCCGGGGCGGCCCCACCCTCATGCAGGAGGACGCACCGCTGCTGCGGGAAGGCTGGCTGCCGCTGGACGCCGTGGTCTGCCTGCGGGCAGGCGAATGGGCGCGCCATGACGGCGGCGGCAGCCAGACGACGGCCTCTGTGCCCGGCAAGGACAATGTGGCCCCCCTGTCCGTGGAAATGCTCAAGCTGGCTGGCGCCGGCGACAGCCTGCATCCCTGGCGCTGCCGCTATCTGGACAGCGCAGACGGCGTGAGCGTGTGCGCCGTACATGCCCATCGCCCCCTGCAATGCCGTACCCTGTTCTGCCGGGATACGGCACCGCTGGAGCAGCTCATGGAGCGGGGGAATTTCCTGCATCGGGAACAGCTTTTTGCCCTGCTGGCGGAACGTGAACCACGGGCCGCCCTGTGGGCGCAGCTGGCCCGGGCGCATGAAGAGGCCTGTTCGGCGGTCGAGTATTTTCGCTGCTGCGCCGAGACCTCGGATACGGCCCGTGCCCGTCGGGCGGAAATGGAACGATATGACAGGGCATTCCGGGAACTGTGTGTGGAGCGGCAGGCCCTTGCGCCTGACCTTCTGCCGCTGGTGCTGGGCCGGCCGCTGGCCGCGTTGCCCCGCCCCTGAACATTTTGCGGATGCTGGCCGAAGACGCCAAGCAAAAAGGAGGCTCCCTGGGGAGCCTCCTTTTTTTGTCATTGTCAGGCGGAAAGTTTGAGGATGATGACCCCCGCAAGCACCAGGCTTACGCCCAGAATGCGGCCCAAATGGAGGGGGTCCCCAAAGAAGACCGCCCCGATGAGAACCGTGCCCACAGCGCCCATGCCTGTCCAGACCACATAGGCCGTTCCCAGGGGAATATGCCGCTGGGCCAGAAAGAGCAGATAGCCGCTGAGCGCCATGCTGACCACGGAAAAGAGGATGCCCGGCCAGCGCCAGGAAGGCTGCTGGGCCAGCTTGAAGCCCACGGGCCAGCCCATTTCCATGAGGCCGGCACAGATGAGGGTGAGCCACGGATTCATTGCGTCTCCGTTATTGCCACGGCGGGAGCGTTATCCCTTTGGTGCTGCCGGCCGGCTACTTGCCAGCGGCATAGGGGTCTGCGCCGGCTTCGGCCAGACGGGCCTGCCGGGCCGCTTCCTGCTTGCGCTGGCGGGTGCCCAGCGGCACAAAGGATTCAAAGGCTTCGCTGCGTTCCTGATGCCGGCAGAAGACCAGAAAGCCCGTGTGCGCTGTCATGCGGTCTTCAGGGCGCAGGCGGTCGGCAATGGGCTTCCAGCGGCGGATGAGAATTTCGCAGACTTCCACTTCGGCAAAGGAGCGCTGCTCGATGCCCAGCAGCAGCTTGCTCACCTGCTCCACCGTGGGCAGCAGAAAGCCGAACATGCCGCCGGGGCGCACGGCGGCAAGGGCCTGGTCCAGGTATTCCCAGGGCGTGCGCACATCCAGAAAGAGGGCGTCGGCATTGCTGACGCAGAAGCCGTCGGCAACGTCGCGGTGGTGGATGGTCACATTGTCGCCCAGGCCGGCCCAGTCCAGATTGCGGCGGGCGAGCTTGGCAAATTCCTCGCGGGCTTCATGGCTTTCCACACGGCCCGTGGGGCCGCAGAACCAGGAAAGACCACAGGTCATGCCGCCGGAACCGCAGCCGGCCTCGATGATGGTGCGGCCGGGGCCGGCGCCGAGGCGAAGGGCAATATAGGCAATGTCCTTGGCGTAGATGACCTGTGTCTGGCGCTTGAGGCCCTGAAGGCGATCCATCAGGGTCGCTTCCAGTACGCGGATGGGCACATCCAGGCTGGTGAGCACTTCGCTGCCGAAGTCCACGGCATGCACCTGCGCGGCTGTGAGCACGCCGTCATTGCTGTGCCAGTCGTTGCCTTCTTCCAGTCGTTTGATGTAGCGCTTGCCCTTGGGGGTGACATAGACAACCAGGGAGCCGTAGGGAATCATGATGCGTCCTTTGCGGGGCGTTGCAGGCCGCCGGACCTTGCCGTATCCGGCGGCGGGTGAATGAATACGGAAACGAGCGGGCACCGGATGCCCTGCCGGCCTCAGCTACGGGGCGGCGGGTTTTCCCGTCCGCCGTGCGGCGGGAGGCCGGAGGCGCTAGAACAGCTGCCGCATGAGGGCTTCCCCCCCTGAGGAGGTATCGACGCTGCCGCCGTCGGCGCTGCTGTCCACGGCGCTGCCGTCCACGGCGGAAAGTCCGGGAACGGCTTCGCCCTGAAAGGCCAGCCCGTCGACCACGGTGATGCCGGGCGGCATGACATAGTCCTGCGGGCTGTCCTTGTACAGGTCTTCCACCGCCGTGCGGTAGTAGCGGAAAATGGGGGCAGCGGTGCGTCCGCCCTGTTCGCGGCGGCCAAGGGAGCGCACCTGGTCAAAGCCCACGTAGACCCCAGTGGCCAGGTAGGGCGAAAAGCCCACAAACCAGGCGTCGCGTTCCTCATTGGTGGTGCCGGTCTTGCCGCCGATATTGTCATGCCCGGGAACGCGGGCGCGGCCGCCGGTTCCGGTATTGACCACTTCCTTGAGCAGCATGGCCATCTGGTAGGCATTCTGAGGACTGATGGCCTGCCAGTGCTCGGGGTCCTGCCGGTAGAGTTCGCGGCCCTCGGCGTCCTTGATGGAGGTGATGATGCGGGGGCGCACACCCATGCCGCCGTTGGCAAAGGCGGCATAGGCCTGGGTGAGGTTGAGGGGCGTCACGTCCACGGCGCCCAGGCAGATGGCCAGCTCGGCCGGGAAATTGGGTTCAAGGCCCAGGGCCTTGGCACGCTGGATGACATTTTCTATGCCGATGGTGCTGGCCACGCGCACCGTGGTGGTATTGCGGGAAAGGGCCAGGGCGCGGTGCAGGGGCATGATGCCCTTGTAGCTGCCCTCGTAGTTGGAGGGACGCCACACTTCATTGGTCTGCGGATTCACGTAGACAAAGGGGCCGTCCAGCAGCTCGGAAGTGGGGGTGAAGCCCAGGTCCAGCGCGGCCGAATAGACAATGGGCTTGAAGCTGGAACCGGGCTGACGGCGGGCCTGCGTGGCGCGGTTGAAGTGGCTGTTGCCAAACTGGTAGCCGCCGATGAGGGCCACCACATCGCCGCTTTGCGGCTCGATGGAGGCCAGGGCACCCTGGACTTCGGGGATTTGTTGCAGATACAGGGGGATGGGCGTGCCGGGACGCACCAGGGAAGAGTCATAGGCGACGGTCTGGCGGCTTTTCTTCTTGGTTTTGGCGTCGGTTACGGTTGTCGTGCTTTCGGCGGCAGAGACCCAGATGAGGTCGCCGGCGCTGAGCGCCTGACGCGAGGAACGGCCGGCGCCGGAGGCGGCGCGCGTCACCACCTTGTTGCGTGCCCAGGCCATGTTGGCCGGAGGAATGACGCCCACGTAGCCCCTGCCCAGGGCAACCTGCACGCCCTGGGCATTGGTGCCGGTCACCAGCGCCTTGACCCAGCGGCTGCCCAGCAGGTTTTCCGGCACAAAGTCGCTCTTGTCCAGAAAGGCCTTCTGATCGGCGGTGGAGAGGTGGGAGATGGGACCACGCCAGCCCTGGCGCTTGTCCAGCTCTTCCAGGCCGCGCCGCAGGGCCGCGCCGGCGGCATCCTGCTGCACAGGGTCCATGGCCGTTTGCACGGTCAGGCCGGCTTCATACACATAGTCTTCGCCATAGCGGGGCGTCTTGACCCCCAGGGCCTCGAGATTGCGTTCCGTAAAGAATTCGATGAGCAGGCGGCGCGCCTCTTCCAGGTACCATTCGGCGGCGCCGTCGCGCCCGTCGGGCATGCTCCAGTAGACCAGCGGCTCAGCCACGGCCTGCTGGTATTCTTCCTCGCTGATCCATTGCAGCACGCGCATGCGTTCCAGCACATGGCGCTGGCGGGCCTGGGCCGCTTCCGGGTGCCGGAACGGATTGTAGGCACTGGGGGCCTGGGGCAGGCCGGCAATGACGGCACATTCGGCCAGGGTCAGATCCGAGGCATGCTTGCCAAAATAGGTACGTGCCGCGGCCTCCACGCCATAGGCATGCTGGCCCAGATAAATATAGTTGAGATAGGTGAGCAGGATGTCATCCTTGCTCAGGCTCTGTTCCAGCTTGTAGGCCAGCAGGGCTTCCTTCATCTTGCGGGTATAGCTGCGCTCGGACGTCAGCAGCAGCTGCTTGATGATCTGCTGGGTAATGGTGCTGCCGCCCTGTCCGGTATGCCCCTGCTGGAAATTGTGGATGGCGGCACGGGCAATGGCCACCACATCCACACCGGGGTGCCGGTAGAAATTGTCATCCTCCACGGCCAGAAAGGCCATGGGCAGATAGCGGGACATGTCGCTGAGTTTGATATTGTAGCGCCGCTCGTGGGCCAGCGTTCCCAGGATGGAGCCGTCTCTGGCCAGCACCACGGTGGCCTGGGGCGCATCGTAATGAATGAGCCTGTCCAGGTCTGGCAGGTCGCGGGAAGCCCAGTAGAACAGCAGCACCACGCCGCCAACGGCAGCGACGCCGCCCAGAAAGATGAGCAGGAGAAACGAGAGCAGGACGTTCTTGACGAGGCGAGAAAATTTCATGTCTGGGCGATACCGTTTTTTTTTCGTCAGGTAAAGTCCGCATTGCAGGCGGCGCATCCTGTCGCTGGCAGAGGAAAGGCGCGGGCAATAAAAAAGGCGGGACCGAAGCCCCGCCTTTTATTGAAGACGCAGTGTGGACTACACGCAGCCGGTGGGCTTGGGCAGACCAGCCATCTTGCAGGCGCCCTTGCCGGGGCCGGAGGGGAAGAGTTCGTACACTTCCTTCAGCTTGTAGCCGGTGTTCTTGGACAGGATGCGCACCATGGGAGCGATGCCGTTCTTGCGGTAGTAGTCCTGGAGGAAGTCAAGGATCTTCTGGTGGTCGGCGTTCAGCTCGGTGATACCTTCGGATTCCTTCACATATTCCATCCACTCAGGGCACCATTCGTCGAAGTGCAGCAGGAAGCCGTCTTCGTCGACTTCGAAAGTTTTACCCTTATACGTAATTTCAGCCATCGTGTCCTCCTTGAACATCTATTGACACTCGCTCGGGGGCGACATGCCCCAAAGCCCGCCAGCCGAAGATCGGCCGATTTCCCGTAGTTGGTCAGGACAGGTACTCGTGTCCTGAAGAAAGCTATTGCCATAAATTCGTATTCTTGGCAAGTGTTGCCACCGGTTTTTGAAGCCCGCGTCTACTTCACGGGATCGCAGTGCGAGAAGTCAAGAACCTTGGCCACACTGCGCAGGGCATCAATGGTGGCAGCCTCCTGGGCGGTGCCGTTTTCCATGGGCATGGTGCGGATGAAGACCTGGCGCTTGCCGCCGGTTTCGGGGTTGCGACTGAGGACGGAGCTGATGCGTGCCCCCTGTTCGCGCAGGGTGTCGAAAACCGGGCGCATGGCGCCGGGCTTGTCGTCCACTTCCAGGGCCACGTAGAGGCCGCCCAGACGTGCGCCCGTGATGTCGATGAGCACCTTGAAGATGTCCTGGTCGGTGATGATGCCCACCAGACGGCCGTCATCATTGACAACGGGCAGGCCGCCGATCTTGCGGTCAACCATGAGCACGGCCGCATTTTCCACCGTGGTGTCGGGTTTGACCGTGACAGGGGAGGGTGTCATGATGTCCTTGGCCTTGATTTCAGCCAGAAGATACTGCATTTCATGCACTTCCAGCGCTGTGGCCTTGGAGGGCGAGGCGCCCTTCACGTCACGGTCGGAGATGATGCCGATGACATGATTGTCGTCATCTACCACCGGAACACGGCGAATGTTTTTTTCCTTCATGAGGCTGCGACACTTGAGCAGCGACGTGTCGGCCTTGACGGTGATGACGTCATTGGTCATCCAGTGCTTGACGGACATGCATCCTCCTCGGCGTATGGGCGAGTTATAATGGTGAAGCGGGAGCCGGATGCCCCAGGCAATTGTCTGTAGCATACACCAAGCAAAAGTCCTGTACAAGTCTTGCGCCGCAGGGAGGGCAGCTGCCGAAATTCGTTGATAAGGTATTGAGATGAAAGAACTTTATATTGATTGTTCTCAGGGGATCAGCGGGGATATGACCCTGGCGGCTCTCAGCCATCTGGGGGTGGATTTTTCGCCGCTGCCCGCGCTGCTGGACGCTGCCGGCGTGGCGTGCTCCCTGACGAGCTGGCAGGAAAACCGGGCCGGAGGCCCCGGCATGCGGGTGGAGGTGGACTGGAAGGCCGAGGCCCAGCCCCTGCGCCACCCTGCGGACATTGCCGCCATCTTCCGGCGGGTGCAGGTGAAGGAGCGGGTGCGCGGGCGGGCGCTGGCCGTGCTGGAAGCCCTCGCTCTGGCCGAGGCGCACGCGCACCAGATTGCGGTGGAGGACGTGCATTTTCATGAGGTGGGCGCCGTGGACACCCTGGTGGACATTCTGGGCGTTTGCTGGGGGCTGGAGCAGCTGGACTGCGCCAGGGTGACGGCCTCGCCCCTGCCGTGGTTCGGCGGCAGCATCCAGTGCGCCCACGGCACGCTGCCCCTGCCGGCGCCGGCCACGGCCTGGCTCATGCAGGGCAAGCCCGTGCAGCCCACCACGGCCACCACGGAGCTGGTCACGCCCACGGGGGCGGCGCTGGTGCATACGCTGGTGGATGCCTTTGAGGCGCCCTGCGGCCGGCTGGGGCGCCTGGGCACGGGCTATGGCTCGCGTCCGGCACCGGCAGGGCTGCGCATCTGGGAAATTCTGGAATCCCGGCGCGGCAGCGGGGCACAGGAGCAGGGCGGCAGGGAGTCTGTCTGCCAGCTGGAATGCCATCTGGACCATCTCAGCGGGGAAGAGCTGGGCATGGCGCTGGAAGTGCTGGCTGCCGCACCGGAAGTGCTGGATGTGCTCTGGCTACCCGGCGTGGGCAAGAAGAACCGTCCCTCCGGCGCCCTGCGTGTGCTCTGCGCCCCGGAGGATGAGGCAGCGGCCGTGGCGCTGGTGCTGCGCCACACGCATACGCTGGGGGTGCGCCGTGCCCTGATGCAGCGATATGTGCTGCCCCGTGGTCAGTCCTCCTGCCTGCTGGCAGGCTGCGAGGTGCCGGCCAAGGCCTATGTCCTGGAAGGACGCTCCTATGTGCGCCCCGAGGCCGATGCCGTGCGGGAACGCGCGGCGCAGCTGGAGCTGGGGGCACCGGCCCTGCGTTTCAGCCGCTCCGATGCCGGGGATGAAGGGCAGGACGGCCAGGCCTGAAAACACAGCGGGGGAATGCCGTGCGACATTCCCCCGCTGTGGATGATGATCGGGAAGACGACTAGGCTTCCTCGCACTTTTTGATCAGGGCTTCGGCCACGGCCTTGCCCAGGTCATAGCAGGCCTTGAGGGCATCATGACCGGGCGCCCAGTTGCACTTCACAAAGGGCACGGGCATGTCCATGCCCATGGAAGCCAGCTGCTCGTGGATGATCTTGGCGGATTCGCCGGACCAGCCATAGGAACCGAAGGCGCCGCCTACACGATTCTTGGGACGCAGGCCCTTCATATAGGTGAGCTGTGCGGCCACCAGGGGCATGATGGTGTTGTTGTGGGTGGGGGAGCCGGCCAGCACGGCGCCGCAGTCGGCCAGTTCGGTCATGACCTGGCTGTGATGATTGCTCTTCACGGACATGATGCGGGTGGGCACGCCGGCATCTTCCAGGCCGCTGCAGGCAGCATAGGCCATCTTTTCCGTGGATTTCCACATGGTGTCATAGAAGATGAGGGCGCGCTTCTGGGGCTTCTGCTCAGCCAGAGTGCGGTAGAGGTCCACAATGCGGCGCACGGCAGCTTCGCCGCGGTGGATGAGGCCGTGGTCCGGGGCGATCATGTCGATGTCCAGCTTTTCCACCACGGGCAGGGTGGCCAGCACCTGCGGAGAATAGGGCAGGACGATGTTGTAGTAGTATTCCTTCACCGCGCGCAGGAAGTCGGCATCGTCATGCTCGTCCACAAAGCGGGCGGTGCTGGCAATGTTCTGGCCGAAGGCATCATTGCTGATGAGCAGCTTGTCCTGCGGGATGTAGGAGACCATGCTGTCGGGCCAGTGCAGCATGCGGGTTTCCTGAAACACGATGGTGCGCTTGCCGATTTCCAGCGTATCGCCGCTTTTCACCGCCACCACGGGCCAGTTCGAAATGTCATAGTAGCCCTGCATGGACTTGAGGCCGAGCGTGGAGCAGAAAATCTTTTCCGGCTTGCAGCGTTCCACCAGTTCGGCCAGGCAGCCGGCGTGGTCCAGCTCCATGTGGTTGCAGACGATGTAGTCGATTTTTTCCGGCGGCATAATCTTGGCAATGCGGCAGAGCATGCTGCCGGCCAGACCGGGAGAAACCGTGTCCATGAGGACGTTCTTTTCGTCCTTGATGAGATAGGCATTGTAGGTGGTGCCTTCGGGGGAGCGGGAATAGCCGTGAAAATCACGGTGGTCATAGTCGACATAGCCGACCCAGTAGATATCTTTTTTCAGTTCGACGGGCTGCATGGTGTCTCCGGCAGGCTAGGGTGGAAATGGAAATAGGAAACGCCTGCCCCGCAGCAGCGGGGCAGGCGGAGAATCCGGGTTTTTCTCCTGCTTATTCAGCGGGGGTGAACTGGTCCTTGCTCACACCGCACACGGGACACGTCCAGTCGTCGGGCAGCTGATCAAAGGGAACATTATCATTTTCGGCAGGATCATACTCATAGCCGCACACGCCGCAAACGTACTTCTGCATGGGATATTCTCCTTGAAGGTTGAAATGTCGTTAGTTTTCCGCTTTCCAGTGGCCGTGCAGGTTGCAGTATTCGCGGGCCGTCACCTTGGCGGCATCGGTCTTGAACACGGCTTCCGGCTTGTCCCCGGGCTTGAGGAAACAGGTCAGCACCTGGTTGTCGGCAATGAGTTCGATCCATTCCACATAGTGCTCTTCCTGCATGGGATGGGGCACGCTGCCCACGCTGACCTTGTAGCCGCCATCAATCTTTTCAATGACGGGCACATGCTTTTCCAGGGCACCGTCGGTGGAACCTTCGGCCATGAGCTTCATGGCTTCGCCACAGCACTGCAGCGGCGCTGCGCCGGCATGGAAGACTTCAACAATATTGCCGCAATGCGTGCACTTATAAATTTCGAGCTGCTTGGGCATGGCATCCTCGCTTGATCGTTATGGTGTTGCAGGCGTGTTTGCCTGTGAGAAATCTCTTCGCAACGGGCACAGTGTGTCCTATTCCCGGCGCGCTGTAAAGGGGTTTTGCGCGCTTATCAGTAATTTTTTTTATTAGAAATGTCGTCAGGGGCCGGCGTCTGCCCGGCGGCATCCGGCGTCTGTTCCCGAGGGCAGCGCCGCCGTGCGCCCAGCACATTGGGCAGGGGGGAGCGCAGATTGCCGGTGGCCAGAAAATCCGTGGCCTTGCGGCCGGCCAGCTCCCGGCGCAGCAGGCGGGAGCGCAGCAGCAGTCCGGCCTGTCCGCCGCCTTCCACATACATGACCGTGCGGACATCCAGCGGCATTTCCAGAAGGCCCCGGGCAAAGGTGGCGGCCTCTATGGGTTCGCGGCAGTGCAGAAAAAGGATATTGCCCTGGCCGTCCTGTCCGATGGCCGAAATGGAGTACCATGGCCCGCCCCGGTTCCAGAGCACCTGACGGTTGGCATCCACCAGGCGGTAGTTCTGGATGACCAGCCGGTAGTGCGACAGCATTTCCTTCCAGTCCGGGCGGGTCTTGTCAATGACGGTGGCGCGGGGCAGATCCTCCCTGTCGGGACCGGCCAGAAAGAAGGCGCCAAAGCGTTTTACCAGGCGGCCGTTATTGGTATAATCGCCATCACGCATGTAGCCGGTACTGGTGGTGCCGTCGGGCAGGTACATGCTGGCATTGATGGCTGCCACCAGATTCTTGCGTTCGCCCCATTCGCTGAGGGTCAGCGCCTGGTGCCCCTCCCGCCCGATGGCGCAGAGCAGAAAGTCCACCTTGTCGGGATGCAGGCGCAGCATGGCGATCTGCGGGCCTTCCTCCTCTCGGGGAAGCGGAAGGGGCAGCGAGGCATATTCCACGCCATCTTCCATACTGCGCCAGGGGGCGGTCTGCGCTGCGGGCGTCTGGCCTGGCGTGTCGTCCGTTGCCGGTGCTGCCGGCGGGGCCGGCTGTGCCGATGGGGGCGGTGTCGCTGCGGATGCCGCCGGCGGCTGCCCGGCGTCAGGCTTTGGCGAAGCCGTGGTGCTGCGCCGGTGCTGCGTGAGCGGCAGTCGCGAGGACTGGGGAGCGGCGTCATAGCCAAAGAGCGCGCTTTCGTCCAGACTGTCTTCGGGCCGGTTTTCCGAACGGACGGCCTCGGCACAGTCCCGCACGTGCAGGGAGCAGGTCGCCCCGGCCTGACAAGGGGCCGCAGGGTATGCCAGCAGCAGTGCCGCAAGGCAGCAGACCGGCAGCACGGCAGCAAGCACGAGGCGCAGAAAAAGGGCGGGCGTGGCGTGTCGGGCGGAGAAAAGGGGCATGTCCCAAAATAAAATGCCTGCCGGGCGAAGGCAAGGGTGCAGTGGGCGAAGGATGCAGCACGTCAGCGTGAACCAGGATATATTGACATATCAAGTTATATTGATATAAGCTGTGTTCAGCACATTTCGCCAGGAGGATCCCGTCATGACCATAGGTAATGCCCTGCGGCAGCGGCAGAAACCCTTTCTGTCCTTTGAATTCTTTCCCCCGTCCGATCCGGCGCATCTGCCGGCGTTTTACGCCACGGTGGACCGCCTTCGTGCGGTCAACCCGCTGTTTGCGTCGGTAACCTATGGCGCGGGCGGAAAAAAGCAGCAGAATACGCTGAATGTGACCACAGAGCTGGTCCGGCGCGGCTATCAGGTCATGGCGCATCTTACCTGTGTGGGGGCCTCGCCGGAGCGCATCACGGCCTTTTTGGATGACCTGCGTGCCGGCGGCGTGACGGACGTGCTGGCCCTGCGTGGCGATCCTCCGGCCGGCGATCCGAACTGGGACTGGAACGCCGGGCACTTCCGGCACGCGCTGGACCTGGTGCGTTTCATCCGCCAGCAGGCGCCCGACATGGGAGTGGCGGTGGCCGGCTATCCCTGTCCGCATCCCGAATCGCCGACCTTTGCCGACGACAGGCACCATCTGGCGGCCAAGATTGCGGCCGGGGCCGATTTTGTGGTCACCCAGCTTTTCTTTGATGTGCGCGAATACGTGGACCTGGTGCGCGGCCTGCGGGCGCAGGGTTTTACCACGCCGGTCATTCCCGGCATTCTGCCCATCCAGAGCTTTGAATCCCTGCGGCGGGTGCTCAGCCTTTGCGGCGCCAATATTCCCGGCAAGCTCTACCTCCAGCTGGAAGAGGCAGACCGGCAGGGCGGGGCCGAGGCCGTGCGCGAAGCAGGGCTGCGCTTTGCCGTGCGCCAGATTCGCCGCCTGCTGGACGAGGGGGCGCCCGGCATTCATCTGTACACGCTCAACAAGGCCGATCTCTGCCTGCGCCTGCGCCAGGAAACCGGCCTGTAACGCATACCTCAACACGGGCAACGAGAACGGGCATTTCCCCAGAGGGGAAATGCCCGTTCGCTTGTCATGCGTGACGGCTGCCGCTCAGCTCCAGATCAGATGCAGCAGCAGGTAGGAGAGAAAGCCCACCACGGCAGCAGCCGGCAGGGTGAGCACCCAGGCGGTCACCAGCTGTCCGGCCACGGTCCAGCGCACCGCGCTCAGGCGCTTGGTGGAACCGACCCCGAAGATGCAGGCCGAAATGGTGTGGGTGGTGCTGACCGGGGCGCCCAGCATGGACGCACCGGCAATGACGAGGGAGGCCGAGGACTCGGCGGCAAAGCCGTGCACCGGCTCCAGCTTGAAGATGCGGTGCCCCATGGTCTTGACGATCTTCCAGCCGCCGATGGCCGTGCCCAGAGCCATGGCGCCGGCGCAGCTGAGCTTGACCCAGAGGGGCACCTCCACGCTGCTGCTGTCAAGATAGCCGAAGATCATGAGGGCAAGGGTCACGATGCCCATGGTCTTCTGGGCATCGTTGAGGCCGTGGCTGGTGGCCATGAAGCCCGCCGACAGCAGTTGCAGCTTGCGGAAGGTTCTGTTGACGGTCTTGCGGGAAACGCGGGCAAAGGTCCAGTAGATGATCCACATGATCAGAAAACCCACCAGATAGCCGGACAGGGGGGAAACCACAAGGGGAATCAGCACCTTGCTTACAATGCCGCCCAGATTGAGGCCCTCCAGACCGGAATTGGCCAGCGCCGCGCCGATGAGGCCGCCGATGAGCGCATGGGACGAGGATGAGGGAATGCCGAAATACCAGGTGATGCAGTTCCAGGTAATGGCCCCCACTAGGGCCGCCAGCACCAGCACATGACTTCCCTCCACCACGGCGGGCAGCACAATGCCGCTGCCCAGGGTCTTGGCCACCTCGGTGCCCAGCAGGGCGCCCACAAGGTTGAGCAGCGCCGCGCAGCCCACGGCAAAGCGGGGGGTGACCACCTTGGTGGAGACCACGGTGGCAATGGCATTGGCACAGTCGTGCGCCCCGTTGGTAAAGTCGAAAACCAGGGCCACCACAACAATGAGAATAAGGAGCAGAGGTATCTCAAACATTTTTGAGGACCGCTTCTTCAAGGGTTTCTGCCAGGCTGTTCACGTTTTCCAGCAGCATGCTGATGCGGTCGTAGGCCTGGCTCCATTTGAGGATGTCCATGATGTCCCGGGCAGAGATGTTTTCCGGCTGGTCCATGAGTTCCGCCAGGCCCACGGCCAGCACCATGTCGCATTCATCGCGCAGCAGGCGGAAGGCATGGGTCTTGTGACAGTCCTGCCGGTGCGAGAGACCGTCCAGCATAAGCGACGTCAGTTCCAGCATGGAGCGGATGGCCCGGCTCATTTGCAGCATGGGAAAGCGCACTTCGTCAAATTCAAAGATGTGCAGCCGGGTGGTCAGGGTGTGGATGCCGTCCATGGCCTCTTCCTGCATCTGGTTGATGCGCAGGATGTCCTCGCGGTCAATGGGCGTGATAAAGGTCTGGGACAGGGCGCGGATGATGCGCACATGCAGGGCATCCCCCTGTTCTTCCAGCAGGGATATGCGCTTGTGGGCATCATCCATGCCGGTGGTTCTGTCCAGCATTTCCACCAGCAGGCCGGCCATGTGGCGCAACAGCTGATTCTGCTCCTGAAGCATTTCAAAGAAGGGGGCCGATTTCGGTAACAGGGCTGCGAACATGCGATCTCCTCGGGGCAGCGGAAAGGGTTGTGGGCCGGAAGGGCGGCGCGGGCCGCCCGTCATGTTGACGTTATTGGACAGGGGTTTCAAGCCAGTTGACAAGCAGAGAATGCTGTTGCGGGGAAAGATTCCAGTGCGGCGGCAGCGTCCAGTGCCCCCACGGGGTATGCAGCATGCCGTGGTGCAGCAGAAAGGACAGGGGAGACTGCTGGCGGAAGGCCGGATTATAGAGAGGGTCCCCCCAGAGCGGAAAGCCCAGCCATGCGGCATGGGCGCGTATCTGATGCCGTGCGCCGCACTGGATGCAGCAGCCGGCCAGGGTCAGGTCCGGTACGGAAGCGGGCAGGGCCACGCCGGGATACAGGGCCTGCAACAGGGCAGCGGCCTCCGGGCCGCGCAGCAGCAGCAGAGGGGTGAAGCGGGTCTGGCGCAGGCGCGGGGCGGGCCGGTCCAGCACGCGGCTTTGACGACGGTGGCAGGTATCCAGCAGGCGGTCTGCCGTCCGCTGTTCGGGCAGGGCGCCGTGCAGCAGGGCCACATAGCGCTTCTGGCACTGCCCCTGGGCCTCGGCCTGGCGAAAGGCCGTGGCTGCGCTTTCGTTCAGGGCAGCACAGACCAGGCCTGACGTGTCCCGGTCCAGACGCTGGAGCAGCACGGCCTGTGCGGCAGGGGCCGGCAGGGCCGCCAGCAGGGGCCGGCAGCAGTGGTCCAGGCTGGGGGCGGCATCGCCGGCCAGGGAAACGCTGTGCAGGCCGGCGGGCTTGCTGAGGCAGACGTAATCGCCCTGCCGCGACAGCAGGCGTACCTGGCGGCAGGCCGTCTTGTCCGCATCCGGCTGCCGGTCCGCCTGCGGCAGGCTGATGATCTGCCCCTGGCGCAGGCGCGTGGCGGCAGGGGCCGGTCTGTCGTTCAGCAGGATGCTGCCGCGCTGGATGGCGCGGCGGGCGGCGCGCAGGCTCAGCCCGGGGCAGAGGCGGCGCAGGGCCGTGTCCAGCCGTTCCCCTGCCAGTGCGTCATCCACGGTGTGGAGGGTTCTTTCCGGCGAAAGGAACGGGGCGTCCATCAGCGTTCTCCGCTACAGATGCGCATGAGAGCCAGGGCAACCTTGTCCGGGTCATGGCGCTCCGGGCAGTCGGCCCGCACCATGTCCACGTCAATGACCCGCAGGCCCATGTCGGCCAGTTCGGTGGAATTGCAGCCGCCTTCATAGTAGCCGTGCTGCCGGTCCACAAGCACGGCATGCAGCAGGTCCCGGGTGGGAGCGTCGGGGCAGTCCTCACGCAGGGTTTGCAGAATCATGCGGGCCTGGCCGGCCACGGACAGACCGAAGACTTCCTTGTCCTGTCCGGAATTGGGAATGAATATCTTGGGGCAGCGGGCCGCGCGTATGGCCTGTCCCACGCCGGCCGGCAGCAGATTGGCCAGCACGCTGGTGAAGAAGCTGCCCATGGGATAGCAGATGGCCCCGGCGCTTTGCAGATAGGCTGCCGCCGAGACGGACAGGGGCGGCCGGCACGGCGTGCGGTCCACGCAGTGGCGGTCCGGCTCATGCACGGTCAGATACAGGCGGCGGATGGGCTGCTCCAGACTGCTGAAAAGGTGCTGGCCCACGACGCGGCTGCCGTCATGCAGTTCGGCGGCCAGGTGCAGGCTTTCGTCCACAACGGGCATGACAACGCCACGGATTTGCAGCAGGCGGGAGAAAAAGGCCAGCACCGGCCCGAAGTCGCGCCGGTGCTCCAGATAGCCGCCGGCCAGCAGCAGATTGCCCAGGCAGGCCACCCGGGGGTCAAAATCGCGGGGCATGCGCCGCAGGAAAAAGGAAAGATACAGACGCATGGGAGCGGCAAAGACTTCGGGCATCTGCCGCCAGCAGGGATGGGCGCTCTGGCCCATGCGGAGCAGCTCCTGGCGCAGCTCCTGGGGGTCGCCCTCCTGCGGCAGGCGGTATTCCCAGAAGGCCAGCACCTCGGCCGGAACAATGTCCGTGTCGGCCAGCGCGGCAAGGCGGTTGCGCAGGTCGCCCACGGCGGGCATGGCAAAGGCGCGGCGCAGCGTGGCGGTGCTGCCGCCGGAATCAAAGGGGGTGACCAGATGGACGGAATTGTGGGTCAGGCGGGTAAGGCTGCGGCTGACGCCGCGCAGGGCCGTTCCGCCAGTAAAGAAGGCCAGTCTGGCTCCCAGTGCAGGCGGCGGCAGCGAGGGTATCATGCCGGCTCTCCGGTGAGTCCCAGTTCTTCCATGCGCAGATAGAGGGCGCGGCCCACCCAGGCGTCAGTGGCGGCATAGACGATCTGCCGCTGGCTCAGTTCCATGAGTCCCCAGTTGGAGCACTGCGGCCCCTTGGAAATGCGCCAGCCGAAAAGATGGGCGGCCAGGGTGCGCAGGCCCTGGCTGTTCATGTGATGGGCGCGGGCCAGCTGCCCCAGGTCTACCTGCCCGGCCGGGGCGAAGTCGTGCAGCTTGATCAGTTCCCGCATGTCGTCGCCAATGCCCACGCCTACCTTGAGCCGGCGCTCGTCAGCCAGCAGTTCGGCCAGATATTCCCCGAAAGGCAGCCAGGCCAGCTGCACCAGAAAAACGGCATCGGCCGTGGCCAGCTGCACCAGCGACGGGGCATTGAGCCGCCCCTTGCGGAAGGTGGGGCGGGTTTCCGTATCAAAGCCGATGATGCGCTCCTCCCGCAGGCGGGGCAGGGCCTCGCGCCATTGGGCTTCGGTGCGCACAAGATGGATTGGCCCCTCGTAATGGCGCAGGGGGAGGGCATTGATCTCGTCGCTGCTCAGGCGACGGCGCAGGTATTCCTGATTCATGATATGCGTGGTTTTGGGATCCTGGCTGCGGGCGGAAGATTACTTGCCGATGCAGAAATGTTCAAAGACGGCGTTCAGTACCTCGTCAGGACTGTTGCTGCCGGTTACCTCATCCAGATGGGCCGTTGCCGTGTCCAGACGTACGGAGCAGCAGTCATAGGGGCAGCCTGTCTCTATGTCCTGCCGCAGACGGCGCAGTTCGTCAAGGGCACGTTCCAGGGCCAGGGCCTGCCGGGCATTGGGCGCCAGGCCGTCTTCGGGGGGCAGCGCCTCGGCATCGTGCAGCAGCAGGTCGCGGAGCTGGCGCGTCAGCTCCTCCAGTCCCTCGCCGGAGCGTGCGCACAGGCGCACGGCCACATGTCCGGCGGCCCAGCGGGGCGGGAAAATTGCCGGATCGCAGCAGTCCACCTTGTTCCAGACCACCAGCAGTGGACAACGCCCGGCATGGGCCAGCACTTCGGCGGCAGCCGGGTCCGGACAGGTCGCTGCTGCGGCGCCGGTCTGGCCCAGACGCTCTCCGTCCAGCATGAGGACAATGGCATCGGCCCGGTCCAGCTGCTCGCGGCTCAGGGCCACGCCCAGCTCTTCCACGTGTTCAGGGCTTTCCCGCAGGCCCGCCGTATCCACCAGACGGACGGGCAGGCCGTCCAGGTCGCAGCCTTCCTCGATGAAGTCGCGCGTGGTGCCGGGAATGTCGGTGACCAGAGCGCGATTGCGCCCCAGCAGAGCATTCATGAGGCTGGACTTGCCCGCATTGACCGGCCCGGCCAGGACCACCAGCGCGCCCTGCTGCATGAGGCGGGCACGTTTCGTGCCGCGCAGCAGGAGCGTCACGGCATCTTCCACCTGACGGACTGCGGCGGCAAAGGCGGCGGGTGGCAGACTTTCCACTTCCTCGTCGGGAAAATCCACGGCCAGGCACATCTGTCCGCGCAGCGCTTCCAGCTGCTGGCGCAGATGGCTGATCCGGCGTCCCAGGAGACCGTCCAGGCGGTTGAGGCTCAGGCGCACGGCTTCGCGGGAAGGGGCGGCAATGAGTTCCGCCACGGCCTCGGCCTGGCTCAGGTCCATGCGTCCGTTGCAGAAGGCCCGGCGGGAAAATTCGCCGCGCTGTGCCGGACGGGCGCCCCGGCGCAGGGCGCTTTGCAGTACGGCCTGCACAAGAAAGGGGCCGCCGTGGCAGTGTATTTCGGCCACATCCTCACCCGTGAAGGTGCGGGGACCGGGCATGAAGACCACCAGGGCATCATCCAGCCGCTGCCCGTCGCCATCCAGCACATGCCCCCGGTGCAGTGTCCAGGGGCGGAAGCCGGCAAAGCTGGCGGACGACGGCCGGAACAGGCTTTCCAGAATGGCGCGGGACTGCGGCCCGGACAGACGGACGATGCCGATGCCGCCGGCTCCGGGCGGGGTGGCAATGGCGGCGATGGTCTCCATGTCAGTTCCGGGCTTCGCCGGACAGGGCATCGGGACGGGTGTCGTCAGCAGCAGGGACATGGGGCAGGGCATCCGTGGTGCTGTCCGGGGCCTGCTGCTCGGAAGCCCGGGTATCTGCCGGACAGGCGGCGGTGCTCCCGTCGGTGTCCGAAGCCTCGGCCGGGCAGGGCAAAGGCGGTTCACAGGGGGCAGCAGGCACGGGAGCGGGGGACGGGCTGTCCGCCGCCACGGTTGCCACCGGCGTGGCAGGAGGAGGTGTCATGCCGGGCATGGCCGGCGTCTCCACCGCTGTTTCCACCGGCCTGTCCGCCGGCATATCCGCAGTCATAAGCGGTGTCGGCACGACCGCCGGTGCAGCCTGAACCGGCGCGGGTCCGGCCGGGGACGGAACCTCGGCATCTGCCGTCTGTGTCGGCAGGGCGGCGTCCGCCGTGTTGCGCGGCCGCGATTCGCGGGGGGCGCGCCGGGAAGAACGCTCCTGCGGCGCCTCCTGCGGGTTCTGCCGGTCGGGCCGACGGCGCAGGATGACCACCCGCTTCATGGGACCGTCGCCTGTGCTGCGGGTTTGAATATCTTCCATCTCTTGCAGGCAGAGATGCACGATGCGGCGATGGTAGGAACTGAGGGGTCTGGTGGAATAGGAACGTCCGCTCTGGCGCACCTTGTCCGCCAGGGCCAGGGCCATGTCGCGCAGCTTTTCTTCCTGGCGCTGGCGGTAGCGGCCTGCGTCCAGTTGTACGCGCACAGCGGCATCCATGCCGCGCGAGACAATGCGCGAGGCAAGATACTGCAGGGCGGCCAGGGTCTGGCCTTCGCGGTCGATGAGCAGGCCGGAATCGTCGCCGCAGTCCACGGCCACACGAAGGCGGCCGTCCACAATGCTCACTTCCGGCGGGGCGGCCAGATCGCCCACCACGGGACGCACCAGAGCCGTCACGCACTGGCGGGCCAGCTCTTCCAGGCGTGCTCTGTCCAGTTCTTCCAGGGAACGGCTGGGCAGACCTTCTTCGGCCTCGTCCATCATGTCCTCGTCCAGGGATGCCGGACGGACCGACGTTTCCTGATCGGCCTCCGGTCGCGTTTCCTGGGCGGAACGGCGGCTGCGGGAGGAGCGGCGTTCCCGTTCCTGCCTGCCCGCGTTCTGCCGGGGGGCCTGGTCTTCCTGCCTGGGGCTATGTTCGTCGCCGTCGGGCGTGGTCAGAGGGGCGTTGTCCCGGCTTTCCGCAGCCTTGCGCTGGGGGCGCTGGGCCGTGGCGCGGCGCTCTTCCCGGCGGGAACGGTGTTCGCGCTTTTCGCCGTCATGCGGGGCAGCCTCGTCGTCCTTCTTTTCGTTCTTGCTGCGTTCGGCACGTTCGCTGCGTTCGGCACGGGGAGCACGTTCGCCAGCGGGCTTTTCCTGCCGGCGTTCCGCGCGGTCACGCTCCGTCCGTTCGCGTTCCGGCCTGTCAGATTTTTCCGGCGCAGGGCCGTCGCCCTCTTCGCGCAGGTGCATGCTGAGGCGGGTGCTCCGGCCCAGCACGCTTTCCACGGTTTCGCGCAGCGCTGCCCGGCGGGCGCGTATCTTGGCCTTGCGGGCGCCGACGATGCCGAAGATGCCGGACTTGGCATCCTGCACGATTTCGATTTCCAGCTTTTCGCGGGACGTATTGAAGTAGTCGCAGGCCTCGATGATGGCGGCATCGAGGCTCTTGCCCTGAAATTCCTTGAAACCTTCCATAACAACCCCGATAAGGCGGACGGCTTGCGCCGTCCGCCCGGTTGGGAACGCGTGACTGACCGGGCGGACCGGTCAGCAGGGAGGGATGCCGCGGCGGCAGGCGCTGCCGCGGCTGTCCGGCCTAGCCGTTGTCATCCAGCCGCTTGTTCTTGCGGTGCATGAGCCACTGCTGGGCAATGGACAGAATGTTGTTCACCAGCCAGTAGACCACCAGACCCGAGGGGAAGTTGATGAACAGTACCGTGAAGATGAGCGGCAGGAACATCATGATCTTCTGCTGGGTGGGATCCGTGGGCGGCGGGCTGAGCCGCTGCTGGATGAACATGGTGATGCCCATGATGATGGGCGTGATGTAGTAGGGGTCCTTGGTGGACAGGTCGGCCAGCCAGAGATGGTCCGTGAAGGGCAGATACTTGATGAGCACGGCGTGGCGCAGTTCAATGGAGGCCAGCAGCGCCTGATACAGGCCGAAGAAGACGGGAAGCTGGATGAGAATGGGCAGACAGCCGCTGGCGGGATTCACGCCATAGGTCTTGTACAGCGCCATGGCTTCCTTGTTCATCTTCTCCTTGTCATCCTTGTACTTTTCCCGGATGGCCGTCATCATGGGCTGGAGTTTCTTCATCTTTTCCATGGAGGCATAGCTCTTGGCCGTGAGGGGCCAGAAGACGGCCTTGATGAGCAGGGTCAGCAGGATGATGGCCAGACCCCAGTTGCCCACAAAGGAATAGAAGAATTCCAGCAGCCAGAGCAGGGCCTTGGCAATGATGCTGAAGGTGCCCAGGTCCACGCTGCTGGCCAGCGGTTCGGAAACGGCGCTGAGCAGCTTGCGCACCTTGGGACCCATCCAGTAGGAAACGCCCAGTTCCGTGCTCTGACCGGGAGTGAGCTGCACGTCCTGCTGTTCCAGGGCCACGCGGTACACGCCGCCGCGCAGCACGGCCTTGGCCGTGATGCCCTCCGGCTGCGCGGGCAGGGCCGCCGACAGGAAGTAGGTGCTCATGGGGCCGGCCCAGTTGATGTCGCCGGTGGCCGTCAGCCCCTTGGTCAGGTCTTCGGCATCGCTTTCCTGCGCCAGGGAGCCGTTGTTGTACCAGGCAATGCGCATGGCGTCATACTGGCCGCCGCCGGCATTGCTGGCATCGCTGGCAATGGTGTAGGCCACCCGCGCGGTGCGGGACTGTTCGTTGACAGGCGCAAGCTGAATCTTTTCCTGGATCAGGTAGCTGTCGGCACGGAATTGCAGCTCGCGCCGGATGCGCAGCCCGTTGACCTCGCCCACCAGCACAAGGCTGGTGCTCTGCCCGGCTTCCAGGGTGGTGCTGGGTTCCGTTTCCACGGCCCACTTGCCCAGGCTCCAGGTGGCGGCGCCGTCAATGACCAGACCCCAGGGAGCGGACGTGGCCGTGGTGTCATCCACCAGATTGACCAGGGGGGCATCGGGCTGGATGGTGGTGCGGTACTTCTTCAGCTTGAAGGAGCGCACAAAGCCCCCGCCGGTGTGGACGACAGCCTCGTACAGCGGCGTGGAAATGGTGATGTCGCGCCCCGGAACAGGTTCAAAGACCGTGAGGGGCATGGAGGTCTTTGCCTTTTCGGCGGCTTTCTCTGCCTTGGCCTGCTTTTCGGCCTCGGCCTGCTGCTGGGCCGTCACTTCCGGATCGGGCTTGGGCGTCCAGCCCATGTATTCGGAAAGATAGCTCCAGCCCACCAGAATGGCGAGGCACAGAGCGATGGCCAGGAGGAGATTAAGGGAACTGTTGTCTTTCTCTTGTTGCATCGGCGGAATTCTCCCGAGACGAAAAAACGGCGCTAGTGATGCTGCCGGGACGCCGGAACAGGCGGAACGGGATCATAGCCCGAACCGCCCCAGGGATGGCAGCGTGCCAGACGACGGAGAGTCAGCCAGCCCCCGCGCAGTACGCCGTGGCGGGTGATGGCTTCTATGGCATAGGCAGAACAGGTGGGAACAAAGCGACAGGACGGGGGCAGAAGGGGAGACAGGCAGTACTGGTACAGCCGGATGGGAAAAATGACCAGCGCGCGCAGCAGCTTCAGCATGCCGGGCACCCCGCCTGTCCAGGGAAACGCCGAAGACGCCGGAAGAGCGGCTCCAGCTCCCGGCCCACGGGACCAAGACAGAGGCCCGCCCCCCCGGCGTGTTTCTTGGCCACAATGACCACATCGCTTTCATGCGGCAAAAGAGCCTGATGCAGGCGATAAAATTCCCGCAACAGGCGCTTTATGCGATTGCGCACAACAGCCTTGCCCACCTTGCGCGAAACGGCCATGCCCATACGCAAGCAGGCCCCATGTTCACGGGGCCGGACAAAAACGAGGAAATGCTCGGTATGGTAACGCCTGCCCTGCGCGTAGCAGAGCGCATAGTCCGCATGGCGGCGGAGACGGCTCTGCTGCGGCAATGACTGGTCGGAATACATGGCGTTTGGCGGTAACGGGTTCCCCCGTGAAAACCTAGGCGCTCAGCTGCTTGCGGCCCTTGGCACGACGGCGGCGCAGCACGGCACGACCGCTGGGGGTGGCCATGCGGGCGCGGAAGCCATGAGTACGGGCACGACGAATCTTGCTGGGCTGGTACGTTCTTTTCATGGAAAAATCTCCTTCGTTGGGGACGGTGGCGGACTGGGCGCTCGGCCCTGCGCGAAAACGGCGCGACTACCGGGAGAGTGTCCGCCCGGCAGAAAGGCTGCTGCGGAAAGGATTCCGTCCGACAATAAATTGGGAAAATGCTTCATACATGGCGAAAGGCGCTTCGTCAAGTCCTGAAGGCCCTTTCCTGCCGGCAGGGCGGCGCACGGACCCGCCCCTGCTTGACAGAGCTGCGGCGCTTGTGCAAGCTGGCGCAAAGGAGATGCCATGTCCACATTCACTCCCTGTGCGGGAGATGCCAGAAAAATGCCGGCCATCACCCTTATCGGCATGGCCGGCGCGGGCAAGTCCACCGTGGGGCAGGCCCTGGCCCAGCTGCTGGGCTGGGCATTCATGGACGGCGACTACCTTATGGAGGCTCTCTACGCCAGCCGCCTGCAGGGCGTGACCGAGGCCCTGGACAAGGAGACCTTTCTGGACCTGGAAGGGACGGTGATCAGTCATATCCAGGCCTGCCGCACGGTCATCGCCACCGGCGGCAGCGTGGTCTACCGGGAAGGCGCCATGCGGCATCTGGCATCGCTGGGGACGGTGGTTTATCTGGAGGTCCCCTTTGCCCTCATCGAGGAGCGCATTGCGCGCAATCCCGACAGGGGCCTGGCCATTGCTCCAGGGCAGACCCTCGAGGGCCTGTTCCGCGAGCGGGAGGCCCTGTACCGGCAGTATGCCGACCTCGTCTGCCCGGCCGGAGAAATGGGGCCGGCGCAGTGCGCCCTGTGGATACGCGAGCATCTGCCGTTTGTGCCGTCCTGATCCCGGCCGGGACGGGCGCGTGAAGGCGCGCTTCCCCATACGCAGCCGCAGAGGTGTTGTCCATGTCCATGACTGTTCTCAAGGAGCACCGGCTTCTTGTACTGGCCATGTGTGCAGCCCAGTTCTTCATGCCGTTCATGATGGCCGGTGTGCATGCCGTGCTGCCGCCGCTGGGCGAAACCCTTCATGCCAGTGCCCGGCAGCTCAGCCTGATCGGTGCCGTCTACTCGCTGGGGCTGGTGCTCTTTCAGATGGCCGGCGGAACCCTGGGCGACATCTTCGGCAGCCGCCGTGTCTTTCTGGTGGGCATTTCCGTCTTTGGCAGCACCACCATCCTGCTGGGCTTCGTCAACGACATCAATCTCTTCATCTTCCTGCGTCTCATCCAGGCATCGGGCTGCGCCACCTTCAGCGCCAGCAGTCTGGCCCTGCTGGCTTCGGCGGCTCCCCCGGCGCTGCGGGCCAACTATCTGGGCTTCAGCGGCATTGCCGTCTATTCGGGCATGGCCTGCGGGCCGCCCGTGGGGGGCTTCATCGCGGGGGTGCTGGGCTGGCGCTGGCTGTTCTGGATTACCGGCGCGCTGGCCCTGTGCGCCATGCTCATCACCATCTTCGGCGTCAAGATGGAGCGGCGTCCGGCGCAGGGGCAGCATTTTGATACCCGCGGCTTCCTTATTTACACCCTGGCCATGACCGGCCTCACCGTGGGCGCTTCCGAGCTGGCGGACTATCCCCTGCTGGGCGGGGCGGCGCTGCTGCTCTGGATTCTGCTGACCGTGGTGCTGTGCCTGTATGAACGGGGCATTGCCTTCCCCCTGCTGGATGTGCACATGCTGGCCCACAGCCGTGTCATGCGGCTGTCGCTCATTGCGGCCTTTGTCAACTACTGCGCCCTGTTCGGCATGGTCTTTTTCTTCAGCCTCTATCTCCAGGTGGGACGCGGCATGAGTGTGGACCAGGCAGGACTCATCCTTTCGGTGCAGGCCGTGGTGCAGGCCCTGTCCAATCCCCTGGCTGCCACGCTGTGCACGCGCTGGAACGAGGGCTACGTGAGCACGCTGGGCTGTGTGCTGTGCGGCGTGGGCCTGCTCCTGCTGGCGTTTCTGGACCTGGACCCCACGCTGACGCTGATTTTCCTTTCGCAGGTTCTGCTGGGCGTGGGCGTGAGCTTTTTCGTGCTGCCCAATACGTCCATCATCATCGGCAGCGCCGGCGAAAACAACGTGGGCCGGGCCTCCGGCCTGGTGGGCACCATGCGGACGGCGGGCATCCTGTGCAATATGGTCATCATTACCCTGACCATGAGCTTCTTCCTGGGGCATGAGCCGGTGACCACGGGCAATATGGAGCGCTTCATGCTGGCCATGCGGACGGACCTGGTCCTTTTCGGGCTGCTGACCCTGCTGTCCGTGGGCTGTACCATGGTGCGCAGCCGGGTGCGCTGAGGCGTCCGGCACGGTCAAGGGCGGGCGGTCTCCCTGCGGAGGCCGTTGCTGTGGCATGATGGCAAAAGGGCGGCTCCCTGTTGGGTACAGGGAGCCGCCCTTCATGGTTTGTGGCGGGGAGGGGCTGGCTAGCTGCGGGGCTTCACGGTTTCAGCCAGCAGCTCCACCAGGTGGCTGACCCGTATCGGCAGCTCATGCTTCCGGGCGCCGCCGCGGATTTGCAGCACGCAGCCGGGGCAGTCGGTCACCAGGCGCTGTGCGCCGGTTTCGCGCACGTGGGCGATCTTGTTTTCCAGCAGCTGGGCGGCCACTTCCGGGAACTTCATGGAATAGCTGCCGCCAAAGCCGCAGCAGACGTCCTCTTCGGCGCAGGGAACAAAGCTGGCCGCGTAGTTCACCAGGTCGTGAGGCTGTTCCGTGACCCCGCAGCCGCGGCAGAGGTGGCAGGGGGCGTGGAAGGTGACGGTTTCCTCCGTCCTGGCGAAGTCGTCGGCCGTCACGCCCAGCGTATCGTGCATGAACAGGCTGAAGGGCTGGGTCTTTTCCGCCATGGCCCTGGCGCCCTGGGACAGGGCGTCGCCGTCAAGCAGTTCGGGATAGACATTGCGGATATGCGAGGCGCAGCTGGCGCACAGGGTGACAATGGCGTCATAGCCGCCCCGGGCAAAGGCCTCCACATTCTGCCGGGCCACGGCCACAGCCGTGGGGCGCTGCCCCATCACATCCAGCGGCAGCCCGCAGCAGGTCTGTTCCAGCGGAAAGTCCACGGCCACGTTGAGCGCGGTCATGAGCTTCACAAAGGCTTCCAGCTGCTCGGGATAGATGAAGTCCTGCGCGCAGCCGCTGAACAGGGCGATGCGCATGCGCGGCGCGGGCAGGCTGGGCCGGATGCGCTGCCAGCGGTCGCGGAAGGACTCCGCGGCAATGGCGGGCAGGGCCTTGTACTGATGCTTGCCCATGAAGATGGCCGGCAGGTGGCGCAGGTAGGTGGTGCCGTCCTGATTGCCGGTGACAAAGGGCCGCTGGGCAAAGCTGGCAAACTTGATGAGGTTGTGGAACAGCTTGCGGTTTTTCATGACCGCGGCCAGCAGGGTTTCGGGCGCGCCGGCGCCGTCCTGCTTCACCAGGCGTGCCCGGACCTCGCGGATGAGCCGCGGCAGGTCAATGCCGCCGGCGCAGACATCCTTGCAGGCTTCGCAGCCGATGCAGTTCTGGCTGAGGATGGCAGCCTTGTCATGGCCGTGGAAGAAGTAGGTCAGAATGAGGCCGATGGCCCCGATGTAGACATAGCCCATGCGGTGCCCGCCCACCAGGCGGAAAACCGGGCAGACATTGGCGCAGGCTCCGCAGCGCACGCAGCGGAAAATCTGCGAAAAAAGCGGATCCTTGGCAATGGCGCTGCGGCCGTTGTCCAGAAAGACGATGTGCAGCTGCTTTTTGCCCGTCGGGTCTGCGGCGCAGGCCGTGGCCCCGTCGATGAAGGTCACGTAGGAGGTGATGCGCTGGGCCGTGGCGTTGCGGGGCAGCACCTGCAGGGCCGTGAGGGCCACGTCCAGCGTGGGCACCAGCTTGTCCAGACCCACCAGCACCACATGCACACGGGGCAGGGTGGTGACCATTTCGGCATTGCCCTCATTGGTCACCAGGGTCACGGCGCCGTTTTCGGCCACGGCAAAGTTGCAGCCGCTCACGCCCATGTCGGCCGAGATGAACTTGCGGCGCAGCTGCACGCGGGCCACCTTCACCAGGCGCTGGATGTCGGTATCCTGGGCTTCGCCGGTGGCCCGGGCAAAGTCGTCGGCCACCTGCTGGCGGGAAAGGTGGATGGCGGGCAGCACCATGTGCGACGGCCCCTCGTGCCGCAGCTGGATGATCCATTCGCCCAGGTCGGTTTCGTCCACCACCAGACCGTCTTCTTCCAGGCGCTTGTTGAGGCGGATTTCCTCCGCCGTCATGGACTTGGACTTGATGACGCGATGCACGTCATTGTCCCGGGCGATGCGGGCAATGATCTCGTTGGCATCGGCCGCCGTGGCCGCGCGGTGCACCACGGCGCCGCGCTTCTGGGCCTCTTCCCGGAACTGGGCGTAAAGTTCCTCCATGTGCTGGCAGGCCTGGTCCTTGGCATCGGCAATCTGGCGGATGAGGCCGCGTTCGTCCACTTCGCTGAAGATGGCCTTGCGGCCGGCGCGGTAGGAGATGGCAAAGGTGTCCAGCGTGCGGCGCAGGAAGGCGTCGTCCAGGGCGCTGTCAATGGACTTGTGGTAGCTGGACGGGCTGTCGAACCTATCATTACTGGGCATGGGCGTCCTCCAGAAGAATCACATGCAGTTGCAGCGGGCCATGCACGCCGATGGCGCCCACCCGTTCGATATCGGCGGTGCGGCTGGGACCGGTAATAAGCGTGGTATACGAGCCGGGGCGCTCCGCCAGGCGCTGGCGCAGGGGGCCGGCAATGGCCGGCAGGTCGGCATAGATGGCCGAGGGGGACAGCAGCATGATGTGGATTTCACTGATCATGCCGGCCAGGCGGGTATCTTCCTCGTCGCCTACGGCCAGGCAGGTTCCTGTGGTGGCCACGGCCAGGCGGGCCGTGGTCAGGCCCACGTCGATGCCGGCCAGGTGCTGGCGCAGGCCGTGGCGCAGGCAGCGTATGCCCTGGGCCTGGCAGGCGGCGGACAGGGTGGCAAAGTCGGCCTCGTCCACATCGGGAGCGGCCACTACCTTCTGGACGCGGGTGGGAACTCTGTTGGGACCGTCGGGACCCTTTTCCACATCCTCATCGGCCAGCAGTTCGCAGGGAGCCTTCTGGGCACAGACATCCAGCACATATTGCAGGGCCGCGGCCCGGGTGGGCAGCTGCTGCACCACGGCGCCCGCTGCCTGAGCGCGGGAAATGAACAGGTCAAGAATTTCCTGATTCACAGGGGGCATGTGTTCTCCTTTGGCATTACGTCCTGTCCGTGCTGCCCAGCCCCAGACTGGCGGCATAGAGCTGCACGGGATGGCGGACGGTAACATCGTCCTTGTTTTGCGAGAGCACGTCTTCCAGCTGCATCATGCAGGCCGGACAGGCCGTGGCCACGATCTGTGCGCCGGACGCGATGACGTTGTCACGCTTGCGCTGTCCGATGCGGCGGGAAAGGTCGTAGTGGGCCAGATTGAAGGAGCCACCGCAGCCGCAGCAGCGGTCGGCCTCATTCATTTCCACCAGACGGCAGTCCGGCGAAGCCTCGATGAGCGTGCGCGGCTGCTGCCGCACGCCCAGTCCCTTGGCCAGATGGCAGGGATCATGACAGGTGACGCGGCGGGCGTTTTCTCCGCCGGGCTGGGCCTGCACGCCCAGCACATCCACCAGAAAGGCCGTGATGTCCATGGTCCGGTCGGCCAGGGCGTTTACGGCTTCCTGTTCCAGGCGGCCCAGCCGCCGGGCATGGCGGGGCCAGAGGTGGGCTATGGTGACGGCACAGGTGGGGCAGGGGGTGATCAGATAGTCGAAGTCCCCGCGCAGCAGCGGCAGATTGACGCTCATCTGGCGCAGGAAGCTGTCGGCATCACCGGAGGCCAGGGCCGGAATGCCGCAGCAGGCCAGACCGGCGGGCATGAAGACCGCTACGCCGTGATGATGCAGCACCTTGAGGCAGTCCTGCGCCACATCCACATAGAGCTTGTCACCCAGGCAGCCGGGGAAAAAGGCCACCCTGATGCCGCCCTGGGGGCGCGGCTCATCCAGCGGCCCCGTGCATTGCAGCAGGGAACGGGAGGGCAGCTGGCGCACATGGCGGTTACCCAGCAGAAAGCTGAGCATGGGGGCGCAGGCCGTGTCCTGCACGTCATGGTTGCGACGGAAGACCAGGCGCTGCAAGGGCGCCCCTACGCGCACGGCCATGTCGAACAGGTCCGTCCGGGGCAGCAGGTAGCGGAAGATCATTTTCTTGATGGGGGGAAGGCCCAGATAGGTGTAGACGATTTCCCGCGCCTCAAAGAAGATTTCCGTGATTTTCACCCCGGAGGGGCAGGCCGCTTCGCAGGATCCGCACAGCAGGCAGCGGTCCAGCTTGCCGGCCACGGCCTGGGGATCGCAGATCAGCTCGTGGGCCAGATTGCTTACCAGGGCCAGCTTGCCGCGCGCCACGTCGGCTTCCTTCATGGTGGCGCCGTACACGGGGCAGACGGCCTGACACATGCCGCAGCGCATGCAGGCGGCAAGGCGGTCGTCCAGCTTCATGAGGCGCCGGGCAAGGGAATGCAGCGTGCTCATGATGCCCTCCTAACGGATGCTCACCAGCTTGGTGGGATTGAGCAGGCCCTTGGGATCAAGGGCGCGGCGCAGGCGCTGCGAAAAGAGAATGGTGCCGCGCGAGGTTTCCTTTTCCATCCACCGGGCCTTGGCCGTCCCGATGCCGTGTTCGCCGGAGAGAGTGCCGTGCAGGCTGAGGGCCGTGTCGAACATTTCGTCAATGGCCGCTTCCACCCGGGCGAATTCCTCGGCATTGCGCTTGTCGCAGAGGAAGGTGGGGTGCAGGTTGCCGTCCCCGGCATGGCCGAAGGTACCCACTTCCACCTGATACTTGGCGGCAATGCTGGTCACGGCGTGCATCATGGCCGGAATCTGCGAGCGGGGCACGGTGGCGTCTTCCAGAATGGTGGTGGGCCGGGCACGGGCCAGCACGGGCAGGGCCATGCGGCGGGCCTCCCAGAGGGTATTCTTTTCGGCGGCATCGCGGGCCACATGCACGGCCGTGGCGCCCGAGGCCCTGAGCACGCGTTCCACGGCCTCGGCATCGTCGGCTACCTGGGCGGGGTGACCGTCCACCTCGATGAGCAGGATGGCGGCCGCGTCGCGCGGCAGGCCCGCATGGGTGAAGTCGTCCACGCGCACGATGGTGTTGTTGTCCAGAAATTCCAGGGTGCAGGGAACCACATGGGCGGCAATGATGCCGGCCACGGCCTCGGCAGCCTTCTGCATGTCGTCAAAGACGGCCATGAGCGCCTTGGAAGCCTGCGGCGGCGGCACCAGCTTGAGAATGGCCTGGGAGATGATGCCCAGGGTGCCTTCGCTCTGGCTGAGCATGCCGGCCAGATTGTAGCCGGTGACGCACTTGACCGTGCGCGAGCCGCTTCTGACCAGGGCGCCCGTGGCATCGAAAAATTCCACGCCCATGACGTAGTCCCGGGTCACGCCGTATTTGAGGCCGCGCAGCCCGCCCGCATTTTCGGCAATATTGCCGCCCAGGGTGGACACGGCCTGCGAACCCGGGTCCGGGGGATAGAAGAGGCCCTTCTTTTCCACCGCGGCGGCAAAGGTGGCCGTGACCACGCCCGGTTCCACCACGGCATAGAGGTCGTTTTCGTTGATTTCCAGAATGCGGTTGAGACCGTTGGTAAGGATGACCACACTGTCCTGATCGTCGGGAATGACGCCGCCGGAAAGATTGGTGCCGGCGCCGCGCACGGTCATGGGAATGCCGGCATCATAGAGCTTTTTGACAGACTGCCCCAGCTGTTCGCCGGTGGTGGGGCGGATGACCAGCGTGGGCACGATGGGCGGCAGCACGGCCGAATCGTAGGAATAGCTCTGGCGGTCAGCTTCGGAGCTGAAGACATTTTCGGGACCAAGCAGGTTTTCGAAGTCCCGGATCAGGGATTTGTTTGCCATGGGAATCCTCGCAGAGACAAAGGGGCAAGAAAGACGGTCCCCGCCGGAAGGAAGGGACAGGGATGCGCTCATACGCCAGTGAGGGCCGACTGTAAAGGGGTGGTGGCACAGAAGTGCCCCTGCCCGTTGCCCACAGGCTCGGCAGCGCCGAAAACAGGGGGCAGCGTCCCCTGGGGAGCGCCATTGCACTGGGCCGCGGGCACGCGGTGCTAGCCGGGGGCGTTGCTCAGGGCCAGAATGTAGTGAAAGGCAGCCTCATCCACGGGCTGCACGGAAAGGCGGCTGCCCTTGCGCATGAGTTCCATATGAGCCAGGCCAGCATGGCCGGACAGCTCCCGCCGGCTCAGCGGACGGGGAAGGGCCTGCCGCAGGCGCACATCCACCATTTCCCAGATGGGTTTCTGGGGCGTGGCCCGCGGGTCAAAGTGGGGATTTTCCGGGTCCAGCGCCGTATGGTCGGGGTAGGCGGCGCGTACCACCTCCACCACGCCCACGATGGCGGGCGTTTGGCCGCTGTGGTAAAAAAAGCCCAGGTCTCCCACCTGCATGGCCTTCATGAAGTTGCGGGCCTGGTAGTTGCGCACCCCATCCCACGAGGTCGTCTGTCCCGGGGCGGCGGCAAGATCCTGCCAGGAGAAACAGCCGGGTTCGGACTTGAAGAGCCAGTATTGCATAGCATTCCTGATTTTTTGTGAAATAATACTTTTATAATAAAGTTCATATGTTACTGTAAAATCCTGCCGGGATGTCCCGCAGGGGGCATCCGGAACGCTGGCACGTTACTACATGTTGTCTCCCATGACAACAGGCAGTTTTTTTTGGAAATTTGTGAGGAAATCACTTGCCTGTACGGAAAGACGGCGCTAAAGGTTCCCGGTTGCCGGCAAAGGCGCACGGCGACTTCGTGCCTGGTGTCACAGCTGCCGCACCCTGCACGATCATCCGGCAGCACCGCCTGTCAAGAGGAGTCCTCATGCCCTGGACCCAGGTTTACGACCCTGCGGGAAGTCCCGTGCTTTCCGCGCTGGTGGCCGGCATTCCCCTGCTGGTTCTGTTCTACATGCTGGCCTTCCGCCGCTCCAAGGGGCATTATGCCGCCTTTGTGGGCCTTGCCATTTCCTTTCTGCTGGCAGTCCTTGTGTGGACCATGCCCGTCATGACGGCGGTCAATGCCGTCATCTACGGGGCGGCCAACGGCATCTTTCCCATTATCTGGATCGTGGTCACGGCTGTCTGGATCTACAACCTCACCGTGGAATCCGGCGATTTCGACATCATCAAGCAGTCGCTGGCCCGCCTGACGGACGACCGGCGCCTGCAGGCCATCTTCATTGCCTTTGCCTTCGGTTCCTTCATCGAGGGCACGGCGGGCTTCGGCACGCCGGTGGCCATCACGGCGGCCATGCTCATGGGACTGGGTTTCAAGCCCATCTATGCGGCCGGCATCTGCCTTATTGCCAATACCGCCCCCGTGGCCTTCGGGGCCATTGGCGTACCCGTGCTGGTGGCCGCACAGGTGTCCGGCTTTTCCGACCTCACGGTAAGCCAGATCGTGGGGCGGCAGCTGCTGCTGCTGGCCTTTGTGGTGCCGCTGTGGCTGAGCATCACCATGTGCGGCATCCGCCGTTCCCTGGAAGTGCTGCCCGCCGTGCTGCTGGCCGGGGCCGTTTTTGCCGGCACGCAGTTCCTCTTTTCCAACTATCACGGCCCCACGCTGCCCAATATCATTTCCGCGCCGGCCACCCTGGTGGCCCTGGTGGTCCTGCTGCGCTTCTGGAAGCCCGCGCGCGTCTTCCGCTTTGCCGATGACAGCGAGGAGGCGCAGAACGGTCCCGCGCCGGCGGCCGGTCTGGTCCTTCGGGCCTGGCTGCCCTATATCATCCTGGCCATCATGGTCTTTCTGTGGGGGCTGCCGTCGGTGAAGGCCGTGCTGGATTCCGTGTCCGGCGCTGTGGCCACGCAGGGCATTGCCTGGCCGGGGCTGGAAGGGGCCGTGGCCCGCACCGTGCCCATCGTGAGCGAAACCACGCCCTATGCTGCCATCTTCAAGTTCAACTGGCTGTCCTCCGGCGGTACGGCCATTCTCCTGGCGGGCTTCCTGTCCGTGCCCTTCATGCGCAACTACTCCCTGGGTCGTGCGGTTTCCTGCTTCTTCCGCACCTGGTACCAGCTGCGCTTTCCCGTGCTCACCATTGCCATGATTCTTGGCCTGGCCTATCTCATGAACTACGCGGGCATGAGTTCCACCCTGGGTATCGGCTTTACCCTCACGGGCAGTCTTTTCCCGCTCTTTTCGCCTCTGCTGGGCTGGGTGGGCGTCTTTCTGACGGGATCCGACACCTCGTCCAATGCGCTGTTCTGCGGCATGCAGCGTTCCACCGCCGAGGTGGTGGGCATGCCGCCGGAGCTGGCCGTGGCCTCCAATTCGGCCGGCGGCGTCACCGGCAAGATGATCTCGCCGCAGACCATCAGCGTGGCCACGGCGGCCACGGGCATGGTGGGGCAGGAGGGCAACCTCTTCCGCTTTGCGCTGGGACACAGCATTGCCATGACCATTGTCATCTGCCTGCTGACCTGGCTCATGGCCGGTCCGCTGCGTTGGACTCTGCCGGGCTAGGCTGCCGTCCAGAGAAGGCATGCGGGGGGAGGAAACCACGGGGTTTCCTCCCCCTTTGTCGTTGCCGGGCGGAAAAACGCGGGACAAAGGGAACGGGGCGGCATGCCCGGAATGGTCACGCAGGGGCAGGTGCGCCGGACCGCCTGGCGGCCGTGACGTGCGGCATGGGCAGGCAGGGGGCTGTCTGGCCTGTGCGCGGCGCTGCCGGTGGGCGCTGCGGCATGTCGGGAAGGGCGGCTAGCTGTCGGAGCGGCGGGGCTGGAGATACTGCGGATCAAGGGTGAGGCGGTGGAGCCTGTCGGGCGAGGGCTGGTCCGGCAGGCGGATGCTGCCCTCCACATAGAGCGGCGTGGCGGACAGGCCGAAGGGCACCAGATCGTTCATGGGCACGTTGGTGCGGCTGGCGCCGTCCCCCACGATATAGAAGACAAGCATGCTGCGGTCCGCATTGCCCGTGAGCAGCAGGGTGGTGGCGGAAGAGCCGCTGCCGGCCCGGCTGGTGGCATTGTTGAGCAGAGACGGCATACGGATGTCCGTGCGGTGCAGGATTTCCAGAAAGTCATTGCCCGTGCGGCCCACAAAACTCACCAGGGCCGTGCCGTCCTGATTGATGAGCAGGCTCACGGGAACGGTGCCCCCGTGGATGCCGATATAGGTGGGCCGTGCGCCGGCAGGCATGATCTGCCAGCCATCGTCGGCATCGGCTGGCGCGGTCAGAGCCGTCCGGGCCGGGAGCAGAACGGACAGCAGGGCAAGAAGGCAGAGAAGCAGACGAAACATGGACGCTTCCTCAACAAGCCGTTCCCGTGCGGGGCGGGTGGTGGGGGAAACAGCTGTGCGATATGACAGGGAATTCTTGGCCTCTAGCCATTCGGCGCGTCCTTGTCAAGGCGGCATGCCCGGCGGGAAGTCAGCGCCGTATCCGGCGCTGGTTCTCGCGAGCGGCCGGAGCGTACGGCGGCGGGGGCGGCGTCAGGTCCGGCGGATCGGGAATGGCCGGCACGGCGCCGCTCCGGCCCAGCCACTGCAGAAAGAAGGACAGCAGGCCCCGGCGCAGCTTTTCCTGCTCCTGCAGGCGTTCTTCGGCGGTGACGCTGCGGCAGAGTTCCGGCAGGTCTTCGCTGAGGGCCGGCGGGCAGGGCGCCATGAAGGCTCCCTGGTCAGCGCGGGGCAGATGCAGATACTGCGGCGGGGTGGGAAAGTGACGGGCCAGCTCGGCAGTAAGGCGGCTGTCGCTGTTGTCATGCAGGCCGGCACTGACCAGGAGCAGGCGGGGATAGAAGTGGCGCAGGGCCGAGGGCGGAAACAGCATGGCATGACTGGGGTTGACGGCCGCCACCACCCGGATGCGGGGATCGGCCAGACTGGCCGTGAGCGGCAGATGGGCGCAGAGCTTGTCCAGCTGACGGCGGGACCAGACGTTGCAGTAGTCATCCTGGATGCCGGCAACCCGGCAGTGGGCATCCAGCGGTGCGCAGTCGGGCAGGGCGCCTCCCATGAGCAGGCCCGTGGTGCCGCCCGAACCGAAGCCCAGAATGCCCACGCGCTGCGGGTCAATGCAGGCGCCGAGCTGTTCATGTTGCAGCAGGCGGTCCAGCAGGGTGCGCAGTTCGCGTACCCGGGTGGAAAACTGCGCCCAGGTGTGGAGCTGGTCCATATTGCGCATGCAGTCATGGGCATGGGTGGGGGCTGCCACCACAAAGCCGTGTTCGGCCAGCCAGGTGCCTGTGTCATGATAGGAAAAGCGCGTTCCCGACGAGGGGTGCGACAGCAGGATAAGCGGAAAGCGCCCCGGTGCCGGGGTGCTGTTGGGCGCTGCCTGAAGGCGCCATGGCGCATAGTGCAGCTCCCGCGGCGTCCAGGTGGTGGGATACCACACATTGACATCCAGACGCACGGCAGATTCTGGCAGCCAGTAGCCCAGGGTGCGCATGCCCACACGGTAGGTGCCCTCGGCACGCAGGCCGTGGGGCAGGGCCAGCAGCACAAGGGCGGCGCAGAGCAGGAAAAGGGAAAAACGGCGCGCCGTCTGCCTCGGGCGGGGAAGGGGATGCGGCATGAACGTGGTCCTCGCAGGTGTGTTCCCTGTTGTGCCACAAGCCCGGCTGGGGTACAAGGGCGTCATGGCGCCAGGCGTCCGCGCCGGCGTGGCATGCCATTCAGGAAACCAAAGGAAGACCATGGAACTGCTTTCCCATCTTGTGGATTTCATTCTGCATATTGACGCCCACCTGTTCGAGCTGGTGGCAAATTACGGCATCTGGATCTATGCCATTCTCTTTGTCATCATTTTCTGCGAAACCGGCCTGGTGGTAACGCCCTTTCTGCCCGGTGATTCCCTGCTTTTTGCCGCCGGCGTGGTGGCCGGTACCGGCCACATGAGCTACCCCACGGTCATGCTGGTCATGCTGGCCGCCGGAACCCTGGGAGATGCCACCAACTATACCATAGGCCGCCACGTGGGGCCGGCCATCTTTTCCCGTGATTCCCGGCTGATCAAGAAGGAACATCTGCTCAAGGCCCATGCCTTTTACCAGCGCCACGGCGGCAAGGCCATTGTGCTGGCCCGCTTTGTGCCCATTGTGCGAACCTTTGCGCCCTTTGTGGCCGGGGTGGCCCTCATGTGTCCGCGTCAGTTCTTTTCCTTCAATGTGCTGGGCTGTGTCCTGTGGGTGGGCGGCCTGGTGTCGTCGGGCTTTTTCCTGGGCAATCTGCCGTGGGTGCGGGCCAATTTCAGCATCATTGTCTACGGCATTGTGCTTGTTTCCCTGCTGCCCGTGGCCATCGAGCTTGTCCGTGCGCGTCTGGGGCGGGGCAAGCCGGCGGAACCGCTGGAAAATCCCTTTGAAAAGGAACGCCACGAGTCGTAGGCCAGGCCGGCGGCACAGCCGGGATCAGGTCCACAGAAAAAAACGGGATGTCCGCAGGCGGGCATCCCGTTTTTTGAGAAATGCTGCCAGAGGCCCTAGGACACGATGCGCAGGCGGCCGTCTTCCATATGTGCCGTGCGGTTGAGGCAGGATGGTCCGTCGCTGGCCAGATGGGAGACAAAGACAAAGTGGATGCCCTGCGTGGCCAGGCGGTCCAGCAGGGCAAGGTACTGATGCCGGCCGTGCTCGTCCAGCCCGGAGCAGGGTTCGTCCAGCAGCAGGATGTCGGGACCGCCCAGCAGGGCGCGGGCCAGAAAGAGACGGCGCAGCTGGCCCGTGGACAGCAGGCGGATGGAGGTTTCCGCCAGGGACAGACAGTCCAGGCGGCGCATGACGGCGCGGGCTTCTTCCAGCTCGGCGGCGGAATAGTCCCGATAGTTGCCTACCGTATTGTCCCAGCCGGAGCAGACCAGCTCCAGGGCCGAAAGATTGTAGCCGTACAGGGCCTGTGACAGGTCGCTGACCAGGCGCACCGCCTTGCGGATGTCGGAAAGTACCACGGTTTTTCCACCCTGTCCGGGTAGAAAGCGGCTGATGCTGCCACCATCGGCCACAAATTCGTCACCGGCCAGCATGCGCAGAAAGGTGGACTTGCCCGAACCATTGGCCCCGGTGATGCGCCAGTGCTCGCCCCGGCGGAGCTGCCAGCAGATGTCGTGCAGCACTTCCTTGCGGTCGATGAAGACCGTGGCATGGCGCACGTCCAGCAGAACGTCTGCCCCGTCGTCAGTCTTGCCGCCGGTTTCGCCGCCAGTTTTGCCGCTGGTCTTGTTGCCGGCGGGGCCGCGGGCACAGCGGGGCAGGGGAGAAGGTGGAGTGTCCGCGTCGCCATCGTCGTCATCGTCGTGCGGCGGCTGCCAGTCCGGGGGCATGAGGCACCCGGCATCCACCCAGCGAATGCGGCGGCACCAGGCCGGCAGCTGATCCGGGCGGTGGGTGCTCATGATGATGGTGCTGTCTTCCCTGACCTCGTCGAGCAGCGCAAGAAAACGCTGGCGGTGGTCATCGTCCAGACCGTCGGTGCATTCGTCCAGCAGCAGCAGGGCCGGGCGCCGTACCAGGGCGCGGCCCAGCAGCAGCAGGCGCAGCTGCCCCTGCGAAACCTCGGGCACCAGCCTGTCCAGCAGCGGCAGGGCATCCAGGCGGCGAGCCATGTCCGCCACCAGCTGTTCGCGCTGGGTCTGCGAATAGCTGTAGAGCAGGGGGGTGTCTTCAAAGCCGGTGAGCAGCAGTTCCCGGCCCGTGATGTACCAGGCATGGCGCTGGTACTGCTCCTGCTGGCCGGGGGAAACCAGGGCGCTCATGGCCCGGCCGGCCAGCGGGGCCTCTTCCGGCCCATCGGGGCCGTTCCAGACGACGCGGCCCTGGGCGGGCCACAGTTCCCCCCGCAGCAGACGCAGCAGGGTGGATTTGCCCGCGCCGTTGGCGCCCATGAGGGCGCAGTGCTCGCCCCGGCCGATGTGCCAGCTGATATGGCGCAAGGCCCATTCGTGCGCAGGATCCCCCGGCAGAAACAGGCTGACATTGTCCACGAAAACAAGATCGTTCATTCCGGTCTCCTTGCGGAGGGCAGAACGGGGAGAAGGCGGCCCTTCTCCCCAGAGCGGTGCGGGCCGGTGCGGGGCAGTGTGCCCGTGACGGACCGCAGAATGGTTGCCGGCGTCTAGAATGCCTGACGGTGCATGGTGCCGTTATCAAACCAGACGCTTTCCTGGAAGCCGAAGGCCCGGGCATAGTTTGCCAGCTGCGGGAAGGCATAGGCCATGTCGTCCACGCTGTGGGCGTCGGAAGCGAAGGTGACGGGCAGTTCCAGCTCGGCGGCCAGGCGCATGATGGTGGGGCAGGGGTAGATTTCGCGGCAGGGCTTGCGCAGGCCGGCGGAGGAGATTTCCATGGCCATGCCGGCATCGCGCAGTTCGCCAAGGGCCGTGCGCACCAGGGCCACGCTGTCGGGACGGGCCAGCCAGGTATGGAACTTTTGCACGCTGAAAATCTTGATGAGGTCGGGATGGGCGGCAATGTCAAACAGGCCGGAGGCAATCATGGCCCGCCAGGCGGCGAAATAGGCTTCATAATGGCGGTCGCAGGCATCCTGCGACAGGTCCCAGTCTTCTGCCTTGTCGTCAAAGCCCCAGGTCTGGAGATAGTGGACACTGCCCAGGCGGTAGTCAAAGTTCTGCGAGGCGGCAGCCTGGCGCACGAAGTCCTCTGCGCCGCTCAGCCAGTCGAATTCCATGCCGAAGAGCACCTGGCAACGGGCGGGATCGGCGGCGGCGCGGGTCTTGAGGGCCTGCACCTCACGCACATAGTCGGGCAGATGGGCCGCGAGCTGTTCGCGGTATTCCTTGCTGTAGTTGTAGCCCAGCGGGCGGGGGGAATGTTCGCTGAAGCCGTACAGACGCAGGCCGGCGGCTTCGGCGGCGGCATACATTTCATCCGGCGTATTGCGGCCGTGGGAGTAGCGGGTATGGGTATGCAGGTCAATGGTGATCATGGATTCATCCTGAAAAAAGCGGGGAGGAATACTTCCTCCCCGCTGTGGTGGTACGGGAGCGGCCCTAGGCCGTAAGACGCTTCACGATTTCCTGCCCGGCCCGGCGGCCGGCACCCATGGCCAGAATGACCGTGGCTGCCCCGGTAACGATGTCGCCGCCGGCAAAGACATTGGGCAGAGAGGTTTCGCCCGTTTCCTCATTGACCTTGATGTAGCCGCGTTCGGTCTTTTCCAGCCCTTCGGTGGCATCCAGCAGGATGGGATTGGAGCGCGTGCCCAGGGCCACGATGGCCAGGTCCGTTTCCAGGTCAAAGGTTTCGCCTTCCACCGGCACGGGGCGGCGGCGGCCGGAGGCATCCGGTTCGCCCAGGCGCATGCGCTGGAGGGTCACGGACGTGAGGCGCAGCTCGTCATTGCCGTTGAAGCGCAGCGGCGCGGCCAGCATTTCGAATTTCACGCCCTCTTCCTCGGCATGTTCCACTTCCTCGCGGCGGGCGGGCATTTCGGCCTTGGTGCGGCGGTAGACGATGTGCACGCTTTCCGCGCCCATGCGCAGGGCGGTGCGGGCGGCGTCCATGGCCACGTTGCCGGCGCCGAAGACGGTCACCTGCTTGCCGGGGAAGGCCGGCGTGTCATACTTGGGGAATTCGTAGGCGCGGCCAAGATTGACGCGGGTCAGGTATTCGTTGGCCGAAAAGACGCCGATGAGGTTTTCGCCGGGAACCCCCAGGAAGATGGGCAGACCGGCGCCCACGCCGATGAAGACGGCATCGTATTCCTTGGAAAGTTCCGCCACGTTCACGGTGCGGCCGCCCACATGGTTGAGGTGAAAATCCACCCCGGTCTGGCGCAGGCCGTTGACTTCCGTGGCCACCACATTCTTGGGCAGACGGAAGGCCGGAATGCCGTAAATGAGCACGCCGCCCGGCTCGTGCAGGGCCTCGAACACATCCACCTTGAGGCCGGCGGAGGAACACACCCCGGCGCAGGTGAGGGACGAGGGGCCGGAACCGATGCAGGCCACCTTCTTGCCGCCCAGGGGCATGGCACAGGAATTGGTGCCGGTGACCTGCTCGCAGGCGGAAGACGCGATGTGGTTATCGGCCACAAAGCGTTCCAGACGGCCGATGGCAACGGGCTGCCCCTTGGCCTTGAGGATACAGTTGCCTTCGCACTGGTTTTCCTGCGGGCACACGCGGCCGCAGACGGCGGGCAGACTGTTGGTGGACTTGATGATGCGGTAGGCGGCGTCGAAGTTGCCCCGGGCCACTTCGCCGATAAAGTCACGGATGGGCACTTCCACAGGGCAGCCCTTCACGCAGCGGGGGCTTTTGCACTGCAGGCAGCGGGAGGCCTCCTGCATGGCCATTTCCTTGGTATAGCCCAGTGCCACTTCATTGAAATTGTGGGCGCGCACGTCGGCGGGCTGGCAGGGCATGTCCACGCGGGGGGCGATGCCTTTCTTTTCCTTAGTTTCCATAGCTGCTCCTGTACTGATCGATGGAAATCTTTTCCTGCTCGCGGAAGGCGCCCAGGCGGCGGCGCAGTTCCGCAAAGTCCACCTGGTGACCGTCAAATTCGGGACCGTCCACACAGGCAAACTTGGTCTTACCGCCGACGGTCACGCGGCAGGCGCCGCACATGCCGATGCCGTCCACCATGATGGGATTGAGGCTGACGGTGGTGCGCACGCCGAAGGGGCGGGTGGTTTCGGCCACGGCAGCCATCATGGGCACGGGACCCACGGCCACCACTTCAAAGACGTTCTTGTCCTTTTCCAGACGATCGCGCAGCAGGTCTGTCACAAGGCCCTTGTGGCCGTAGCTGCCGTCGTCCGTGGAGATGAGCAGCTCATGGGCAAAGCTGGAGAGTTCCTTTTCAAAGAGCAGCAGGTCCTTGGTACGTGCCCCGATGACACCGACAACGCGATTGCCCGCGCGCCAGTGTCCCTTGGCAATGTGGTGCATGGCGGCAATGCCCGTGCCGCCGCCCACACAGATCACGGTGCCGCTTTTTTCAATGTGGGTGGGCCGGCCCAGGGGACCACAGACATCAAGAATGCTGTCGCCCACGTTGAGGGCCTCCAGAAGCGCCGTGCTCTTGCCCATGACCAGGTAGACGATGGTGATGGTGCCCTTTTCGGCATCGGCATCGGCAATGGTCAGGGGAAAGCGTTCCCCCGTGGGGCTGAGGCGCAGCATGACGAAATGGCCGGGCCGTGCATTGCGCGCAATCTGCGGCGCATGCAGCACCAGTTTGCTGGTTCTGCCCGGAATGAGATTTTCCTTTTCCAGAATGGGTGTCGGCATGGGGCTACTCCTGCAAAAAAATATAAGACGGGTGGCATGATAGCCGAGCAGGGGCCGGGGTGCAAGCACAGGCAGGATGCCTTTGTGAATGCTGAAAAAAAAAGCCCGCCGGAGGCCTGAAGACGGCATAACCGGGCGGACAGACGGCAGCGGGCAGCCCACGGCTGGGAGCGCCCGGAAGGGAAGCCGCCCGACCCGGGCGGCACGGGCCGGCGTGGGAAGGTGCCGCGGGCGGAACGGGCCTCAGCGGTTTTTGTCCGGCAGCCAGAGGCGTCCCTGTGCCACAAGCTGTACCGGGCCGTCCACCGTGGCCCGGGCCTCTGTGGCGCGGCGGTCCACATGCACGTCCAGCAGGCCGCCGGGCTGGCGGATGGCAAGGCGCCGCTGTTCGCCCGCCGGGCAGTGGCGCAGGCCCAGGGCCAGGGAGCCGGAGCCGCAGGCATTTTCCAGAAAGGTGGTGCCGGCATCGCGCACATGCACCACGGGCATCATCTCCAGCTGCTGCTGCACCTGTCGCCACCAGATGATGCCGCAGGCCGGCAGGGTATCCAGGGAAAATTCCTGCCGCAGCAGCGACGAGGCTGCCAGGTAGTCATCGGGAAAGGGGTGACTGGCATCCAGCAGCAGGTGGGCAATGCCGGGCAGGCGCACCAGCACAGCCCCCGGAGCCACCTGCTGCACAGGACAGTTCGGCAGTATCAGATCGGCCGCCACCTGCCACACGGGCATCCGGCCGCGCACCCGCAGGTGCACGGGAGTCTGCCAGCCGGAAACCTGCACGTCATACTGGTATTCGTCCCGGGCAGCCGGGGTGACGGGCCTGCCGTCCATGTCCAGCTCGCGTGCCACGGCGGGTTCGCCGCTGGCCAGCAGGGCGCCCAGGGCGCGGGTGGCATTGACGCAGAATTCCCCGCCGGACATGCGCAGACGGCGTGCCTTCAGATCATGGAAGCCGGCCTGTTCTCCCCCCAGCACCTGGCATTGCAGGGCCTGGCCGGCCACGTCTGCCTGGGCGGCGACGGGCACGGCCTCGGCAGGGAAAAGCAGGGTGGTATTGCCGCTGGGACTCCATTTGGAAAAAGACAACGAGGGCATGGCGCTTCCTGTGCGTGAATGGTATTATATAATGATACACCAGCGGCAAGTATGCCTCAGGCCGCGCATGCCTGTCCAGTGCAGGAGAGGATGACGATATGGAATAATCTCTTGCAGTTTGATTTCCGAACGGGTATACAGAAATGAAGCCGTACCCCAAACGTCAGGAGCGGGAGGGGACTTCGGGCGGGTATGTTTCCTGGCTGTCAGGAATAATTTCATTTTATGGGAGGCTTTATGAAGTCCGTTCGTCTTCTGGTGCTGGCTGCCGCCCTCGTGCTCAGCTATGCCGTTGCCGCTGCTGCGGCGCCTGTCTGCAACAAGAAAATCGAAAGCTTTGATTTCGTCGTGGACTATTCCGGTTCCATGATGATGCAGAATGCGCAGCTCAAGAAAGTCAAGATGGAAGTGGCCAAGACCGCGCTGAAGCGCGTCAATGCCGCCATCCCGGCCCTTGACTACTACGGTGGTCTGCACACCATCAGCCCCAACGGGACCATCATCGAACAGGGTCCCTGGAACCGCGCCGATATGGATGCCGGTATTTCCAAGCTGAAGTCCAATTTTGACACCTTTGGCCGCATGACCAGCATGGGCGACGGCCTGCAGGTGTACACCCCCTTCTTCAACGCCATGAAGAAGCCCGGCGCCGTCATTCTGGTGACCGACGGTGACAACAACCGCGGCCTCAACCTCGTGGACATCGCTCGCGAACTCTATGCCGCCCAGCGCGGTGTGACCCTGCACATCATCTCCCTGGCGGATACCCCCACCGGTGAAGCCAACATCAAGGCCCTGGCTGCCCTGAACCCCGACACCGTGGTGGTGCGCGCTGAAGAACTGGCCACCAGCGATGCCGCTGTGGAACGCTTCGTGCTGGCCGTCTACTGCCAGGAAGAAACCGTCATCGTGCTGCGTGGCGTCAACTTCGCCTTTGACTCCTATGCTCTGGACGGCAAGGCCATGGGCATCCTCAACGAAGCCGCCGAAATCATCAAGTCCAACCCCAACAAGCGCGTGATCCTCACCGGTTGGACCGACTCCAAGGGCACGGATGCCTACAATGCCAAGCTTTCGCAGAATCGTGCCAATTCCGTGAAGAGCTACCTGGCCAAGCAGGGCATTCCCGCCAGCCGCATGACGGCCATCGGCAAGGGCAAGTCCTTCAAGTATGACAACAATACCGAAGAAGGCCGCTACATGAACCGCCGCACCGAGCTGTCGTTCAAGTAAGCGCACACCCTGCACTCTTTTGCCATGATTAGAACCCGGCGGATGGTTCCGCCGGGTTCTCGCAATTCCTGATACAGGAGATACCATGAAACGTGTATGTGTTCTCGTTCTGGCCTGCGGTCTGATGTTTTCCGGCGGATGCGCCCTGTTCGGCGGGGACGACAAGGACAGCGGGGTGGAAAGCCCTGCCCCGGCGCAGGCGGAGGCGGCCAGTCCCGCCAAGGCGGACAAGCCCGCGGCGAGCACGTCTTCCCTCAAGGGAGAAGCGCGCATCCGTGCCGATCTGGAAGTAACCGGGCGGGAACTGGTGGGGCGCGCTGCCAGGACGGTCATGCCCTCCAAGGCGCAGAAGTCCGTGCGCAAGCAGGGCGGAGAATACGTGGCCACCTATGTGGAAGTGGATCAGAACAATGTTTCCACCGACATGCGTCCGGGCAAGAGCGGGCAGTATGTGGGCTTTATCCGCTACAGCGAGTATGAATACGAATGCCGCGGCAAGAGCCGTCAGGATGCCCTCAAGGGCAGCCAGTGCGAGCGCGTGCGCACCCGCAATCTCAATGAAATGATCCGTTACGACGGCAAGAAGTGGCAGTTCTGATGTGAACAGCCGGCATGATGCCGGTCATATACCCGCGGTATACCGGAAGGCTCCCTGCGCAGGCAGGGGGCCTTTTTTTGTCTGGAAAGGCCGCTTTCGCGGGACTGACAGTGCGGCGCACCATGAGGAATCATCTGTACCGCGACAGCTCGGAAGCGGGGCCGGGAGTCGGCCGGAGCGTGGGCGGACAGTGGATGACACGGGCGGCAGGAAAGCGACGGGGAGAAAAGACCCGTATGCTGCCGTACGGCAGCGGAAGAACGCAGCGGGGAAATCTTCCGGCGACGGCAGAGCAAAAACGCCCGCCCGGGCATGTCTCCCGGACGGGGCGTCCTGTGGGCGGAGCCTTTGGCGCTGCGCGGCGTCAGCTGGCAGTATCAGTGATGACCGGCTTCGCGTTCTTCCTGACAGCTGCGGCACAGCCCCACGCCGGGCAGGGCAGCAAGACGCTTGGGCGGAATGGGGTCGCCGCATTCACGGCAGCAGGCCACGCCATCGATCCAGTCGGGGCCGCCCTGATCTAGCTGGGCGCGGGCGCGCAGCAGGGCGGATTCCCTGTCCAGTCGTTCCAGTTCGGTGGCCTGATCAAAAACGTCCATGCTTTTCTCCTTGGTAAAGCAAGCGGCAACCCCGCACTGTTGCGGGGTTGCCGTAAGAGGAATTCAGCTTCATTAGCACAGGACTGTGCGTCTGTAAACAGCAAAGGCGTCCTAGCGGCCCTGCAAAATGTCTTCCAATGTCTGCAGGAAGGCATCCAGATCTTCCTGGGCAATGGTCAGGGGCGGCAGCAGGCGCAGGGTTACACCGTGGCTCAGGTTGCAGATGAAGCCGCGCTGGATGAGTTCCTTCCAGACGCGGGTGCCGTCTTCCATCAGCTCGATGCCGATCATGAGGCCCAGACCGCGCACTTCGCGAATCTTGCCGGGCAGGCGCTGCTGCAGGGCCGTGGCCGCCTCCAGCACATGGGCGCCCAGGGCGGCCGCCCGCTCAGGCAGGTGATCGCGCAGGATGATTTCCACGGTCTTGCAGGCAACGGCGCTGACCAGGGCACTGCCGCCAAAGGTGGTGGCATGGCTGCCGGCCACAAAGCCGCGGGCAGCTTCGCTGGTGGCCAGCATGGCGCCCATGGGCAGACCATTGGCCAGGGACTTGGCTACGCTGATGGCGTCAGGGGTCAGGCCGTAGTTCTGGAAGGCCCAGAACTTGCCGGTGCGGCCCATGCCGGCCTGCACTTCGTCGCAGAGGAAGAGGATGTCCTTTTCCCGGCACAGGGCTTCCACGCCCTGCAGGTAGGCTGCCGGCAGGGGCAGGACACCCCCTTCGCCCTGAACGCATTCCACCAGCACGGCGGCGGTCTTGGGGCTGATGGCCGCGCGCAGGGCATCCAGATCGCCGGCAGGCACCTGGGCAAAGCCGTCGGGCAGGGGGGTAAAGCCATTGCTCAGGCTGTCGCGCCCCGTGGCCGCCAGGGTGCCCAGCGTGCGCCCGTGGAAGCAGTTGCCCAGGGTGATGATTTCGTAGGCATCGCGCTGCTTCACCGTGCGCATGTAGCGGCGGGCCAGCTTGATGCAGGCTTCATTGGCCTCGGCCCCGGAATTGCAGAAAAAGGCCTTTTCGTGATGCGTGGTGGAAAGGAGCACCTTGGCCAGGTCCAGCTGTTCCTGCTGATAGAAGAGGTTGCTCACATGCCAGAGCTTGTGACTCTGGGCAGCCAGCGTCTGGCAGACTTCGTCATGGCAATGGCCCAGACCGATGACGGCGATGCCGGCCAGCAGGTCCACATATTCCTTGCCGTCCACGTCCCACAGGCGGGACCCTTTGCCGCGGGCAATGGCCAGCGGATAACGACTGTAGGAACGGCAGAGCAGGTTTTCTTCCTGGGCCACAATGGCGTCAAAAGCTTCCGACATGGTTTTCCTCCCCGCAGGGATGCCGCAAGGCGGCAGTAAGATGTGAACAGGCGCCTGTTCACGCAAGGGCGTGTCCGCCCCTCGTGCAGGCGCCGCAGGCGCGGCAGTGCGCGGGCTTGCCGGAACCGGGGGCTTGTCGTGTGCCCGTGATCCCTTCGGCATGGCGGCAGCGCGGCCGCACAGGGCTAGCGCCCGGTATGCCCGAAACCGCCGCTGCCGCGCTCCGTGGTCTCGAGGTGATCCACCACGTCCCAGCAGGGGCGCACAACGGGTTGAAAGATCAGCTGGGCCATGCGCTCGCCCCGGCGCAGGATGCGTTCCTCGCCGGAGGTATTGAGCAGCACCACAAGAATTTCGCCGGTATAGTCCGGATCAATGACCCCCACGCCCTGGGCCACCGTGAGGCCGTCGCGGGCGCCGAGGCCGCTGCGCGAATAGAGAAAGCCCGCCAGCGAGGGCGAGGCGGGCTGCACGCTGATGCCGGACGGCACGCAGCAGCGGGCGCCGGGCGCGATGTGCACCTCGGCCGTATCCAGGCAGGCGCGCAGGTCCATGCCGGCGGAATGCCGGGTGGCCGGTTGCAGCGCACCCGCATAGAGCGCGCGGGCCTCCGGCCGCACAAAGGCAATGCGCACCGGACAGTGAGAGAGAAGAGGTGAGGTTTGCATACAGCCTTTCCCTAGCGCACAAGGCCGCATCCGGCAAGGGGCATGGGGCTGCCCTGTCCGGGAAATGTGCGCCCGCGCAAAGTCCTTGCCAAGGGGCACGCACTTGGGCAACATGCGGACATCTTTCTTCAAGGAGTCCCTGTGTCGCATCATCGTTTTGCTGTGGTCGGCGGCGGGCTGGCGGGCTGCGAATGTGCCCTCCGGCTGGCGCGCGCCGGCCTGGACGTGACCCTTTTCGAGCAGAAGCCCGGCAGCATGTCGGCCGCACATGTCAGCCCCTATCTGGCGGAACTGGTCTGCTCCAATTCCCTGCGTTCTGACGAGCTGACTTCCGGTATCGGTCTGCTCAAGGCCGAAATGCGCGCGCTGGGCAGCGATTTCATGCAGGCCGCCGATGCGCATCGTGTTCCGGCGGGCAAGGCCCTGGCTGTGGACCGCGAAGCCTTTGCCGCGGACATGACGGCCCGCGTGGCAGCCCAGGCAACGCTCCAGCGGGTGGAGGCCCGCGTGGACAGTCTGGACGACAGCCGCCTGCAGGGCTTCCATACCCTGATCATTGCGGCCGGTCCCATGGCCGGCGAGTCCCTGTCCGCCTCGCTGGCCGACGTGATGGGGGCCGGGCACTGCTATTTTTATGATGCCATCGCGCCCATTGTCTGGACCCATTCCCTGGACATGTCCGTGGTGTTCCGGGCCTCCCGCTACGGGCAGGAAAAGGGCGAGGTAGGGGGCGACTACCTCAACTGCCCCTTTGAGCGCGACGAATACATGGCCTTTTATGAAGCCCTGCTGGCGGCGGACAAGGTGGCTGCCCGCGGTTTCGAGAAGGAACGGCATTTCGAGGGCTGCATGCCCATCGAGGCCCTGGCCGAGCGCGGCCCCCGCACCCTCACCTTCGGGCCGCTCAAGCCCGTGGGCTTTGTGGACCCGCGCACCGGGCGGCGCCCCTGGGCTGTTCTGCAACTGCGCGCCGAAACCAGCAATGGCGAGGCCTGCAATCTGGTGGGGTGCCAGACCAAGCTGACCTACGGCGAGCAGGCCCGCGTCTTTCGCCTGGTGCCCGGCCTGCAACGGGCCGAATTTGCCCGCTTCGGCAGCATGCACCGCAATACCTATGTCAATGCCCCGCAGGCCCTGGCCCCGGACCTTTCCCTGCGTGCCCGGCCGCAGGTTTTTCTGGCCGGGCAGATCACGGGCGTGGAAGGCTATGTGGAGTCGGCGGCCAGCGGCCTCTGGCTGGGTCTCTGGCTGGTGGCCCGCGAGCAGGGTCGTGACCTGCCGCTGCCGCCCCAGGAATGCGCGCTGGGGGCGCTGCTCAATCACCTGCGCACCCCGGCCAAGCATTTTCAGCCGTCCAATGCCCATTTCGGCCTCATGCCCGAACTGGGAGAGCGGGCCAGAAAGAAGGATCGCAAGGCCCTGTACAGCGCCCGTGCGCAGGCCGCCTTTGCCGACTGGTGCCGACAGGCCGGCCTGGCCGCTGACTGGGCCGCGGCAACGGGAGATTTTTTGCCCTCGCCGCAAAAAGAACTTGACGGAAGCCGGAAGGAAATATAAAAGAACTCTTGCCTCACGTAGGAGCGTAGCTCAGGTGGCTAGAGCGCTTCCTTGACACGGAAGAGGTCAGCAGTTCAAGTCTGCTCGTTCCTACCAAACGTGATGATTCGGGGAGTGATTCCCTTCAGGCGAAAGGGCCATGTGCCCGCCATTATAGCCGCGCTGCGGTAATTTTCAGGATGGGGAGGTTTCGCCTCCCCATTTCTTTTTGCATCATGCGCCCCGGGCCATGAGAGAAGGAGTTTTTTGCATGAGCATCCTTGTGGAAGGAAAGGCCGTTGCGGCCGCCGCTGATGCCACCGTTGCCGCTGTGCTCCAGGAAGCGCTGAGCGGCAAGAAGTTCAAGTCGCTGGTTGCCGCCCGGGCCATCTGTGCCGATGATGCCGAGGGCCGCCTTGTGGACCTTTCGGCCCCTGTGCCCGCCGGCTGCACGGAGCTGCGCCCCGTGCCCGCCGATTCCCCGGAAGGACTGACCATTCTCCGGCACTCCACGGCCCATGTCATGGCTGCGGCGGTGAAAAAACTCTATCCCCAGGCCAAGGTGACCATCGGTCCCGCCATCGAAAACGGCTTCTATTACGACTTCTTTGTGGAAAAGCCCTTTTCCAGCGATGACTTCGAGGCCATCGAAGCCGAAATGCAGAAGCTGGTGGCCGCGCAGCTGCCCTTCACCTGCCAGCGCGTCAGCAAGGCCGATGCCATTGCCCGCTTCAGCGCCATGGGCGAAACCTTCAAGGTGGAAATCCTCGAGGGCATCGATGCGGACGAGGTGACCCTGTATACCTGCGGCGACTTCTGCGACCTCTGCCGCGGCCCTCACGTGCCGCATACCGGCTTCTCCCGGGCGTCCAAGCTGCTGTCCGTGGCCGGGGCCTACTGGCGCGGCGACGAAAAGAATCCCATGCTGTCCCGTCTGTACGGAACGGCCTTTGCCGATGAAAAGGGTCTCAAGGCCTATCTGCAGCAGCTGGAGGAAGCCAAGCGCCGCGATCACCGCAAGCTGGGCCGCGAGCTGGGCCTGTTCACCTTCCATGAGGATGTGGCGCCGGGCATGGTGTTCTGGCTGCCCAAGGGCATGCTCATGCGCACCATCCTCGAGGACTTCTGGCGGCGCGAACACCTGAAGCGCGATTACGACATGGTGCAGGGGCCGCAGCTGCTGCGCGTGGAAACCTGGCAGCGCTCCGGCCACTATGACCACTATCGCCAGAACATGTATTTCACGCAGATCGAGGATGATGCCTACGGCATCAAGCCCATGAACTGCATTTCGCACATGCTCATCTTCAAGAACGAGCTGCGCAGCTACCGCGACATGCCGCAGCGCTACTTCGAGCTGGGCGTGGTGCACCGCCACGAAAAGAGCGGCACCCTGCACGGGCTGCTGCGCGTGCGCCAGTTCACGCAGGACGATGCGCACATCCTCTGCACGCCCGAGCAGCTGGAAGATGAAATTCTCGGCGTCATTCACCTGATCCGCGACCTCATGAACCTGTTTGACTTCCAGTTCAAAGTGGCCATCTCCACCCGGCCGGAAGACAGCATCGGTACCGACGAGGCCTGGGAACTGGCCACCAATGCCCTGATCAGCGCCGTGCAGAAGGCCGGCCTGCCCTATGAGATCAACGAGGGCGACGGGGCCTTCTACGGTCCCAAGATCGACGTGCGCCTGCTGGACTGCATCGGCCGCGAGTGGCAGTGCTCCACCATTCAGGTAGACTTTACCCTGCCCGAGCGTTTCGACCTCACCTACGTGGGGCAGGATGGCGAACGCCACCGCCCGGTCATGGTGCATCGCGCCATCATGGGATCGGTGGAACGCTTCATCGGTGTGCTCATCGAGCAGTACGCCGGGGCCATGCCCACCTGGCTGGCGCCCGAACAGGCCCGCATTCTCACGGTTACCGAAGCCGGAGACGAGGCCGCGGCGCAGGCTCTGAAGGAGCTGAAAGCCCAGGGCATCCGGGCAACGGCGGATCTGCGCAACGAAAAGCTCGGCTTCAAGGTGCGCGAGGCGCAGCTGGCCAAGATTCCGTATATTCTGGTCATTGGGGAGAAGGAGGCGCAGGCCGGCGGCGTCAACGTGCGTCTGCGCAGTGGGGAGAACGTGGGGCTTAAGTCCGTGGCGGAAGTGGCCGCCATGATCCGCACGGACGGGGAAGAGCCTTTCAAACGTGGAGGGATGAGCTATAGCTTCGCCTAACATGAGACCGCGCCGCGACGTTCCGCAGGACGGCGTGCGGCGCAACGAGATGATCCGCGCACGGGAGGTGCGCGTCATCGGTGCCGACGGGGAACAGCTGGGCATCCTGCAGCGCAATGAGGCCGTGGCCCTTGCCAAGGAAGCGGGAATGGATCTGGTGGAAGTGGCTGCCACGTCGGAGCCGCCTGTCTGCCGTATCATGGACTACGGCAAGTTCAAGTACGAGCAGCAGAAGAAGAAGCAGGAAGCCAAGAAGCGGCAGTCCGTGGTGCAGATCAAGGAAATCAAGGTCCGGCCCAAGACGGATGACCATGACTTTGAAACCAAGGTGCGCCATATCCGCCGCTTCCTCGAGGAGGGAGACCGCTGCAAGGTGACGGTGTTCTTCCGCGGCCGCGAAATTGTCCACAAGGATCGTGGCCTCAGCATTCTGGAGCGCGTGGTGCAGGACCTGGCCGATGTGGCCAAGGTGGATCAGGAACCCCGCGCCGAGGGCCGCACATTGCAGATGCTGCTGGTGCCCAAGAAGTAGCGCAGAAAATGCGCTTGCGCATGGCTGCCTTTTAGGGCACTATACCTTTTCCGTCCAGAGACGGACCGTTCGATTACCGCGCAAGGAGTATATCATGCCTAAGATCAAAACCCGGCGTGCCGCCGCCAAGCGTTTTCAGCTCACCGGCAGCGGCAAGTTCAAGCGTCGTCGCCAGAACCTGCGCCACATCCTGACCAAGAAGGCCCCCGGCCGCAAGATGCGTCTGGGCCAGGTCACCCTTGTGGACAAGACCAACGAAAAGGCTGTGCGCCGCATGCTTCCCAACGGCTAGGTGCCGTTGTTCTGCCTCGCGTGGCTGCGGCGGTGGTGACTGCGGCAGCGGAAAGCGGGCAGCATGTGCCGGAAGCGCAAGCGCATGCGCCTACCGGCAGGGCAATATGCCCGGACAGGCGCCCAGACGGGCACAGGCCCACAGGGCCGGCGGCCGACGGAAGCCGCGACACAGGGCTGTTCAATTCCGTCCCGCGCCAGGCGCGGAAAGTGTGGATATTTTACTCCCCGGCGGGCTTATGCCTCCGCCTCTGCCGGGTGAAAGGAGGGTTCCCCCATGCGTGTGAAGAGAGGTCTTGCCGCCCATCGTCGGCACAAAAAGTATCTGAGCGCTGCCAAGGGCTTTCGCGGCGGCCGCAGCCGTCTGTACCGTACCGCCCGCGAGGCCGTGGAACGTGCGCTCCAGTATTCCTTCATCGGTCGCAAGCACCGCAAGCGCGATTTCCGCACCCTGTGGATTCTGCGCATCAACGCCGGTGCGCGCCTGAACGGTCTGTCCTACAGCCGTCTGATGCATGGCCTCAACAAGGCCGGCATCACGCTCAACCGCAAGGTCCTCGCCGATCTGGCCGTTTTCCACAAGGATGATTTCGCCAAGGTGGTGGAACTGGCCAAGGCCGCGCTGTAGCAGGCGTTGTCGGACGGTTTGCTGTGTGACGCGGCACGCCCTGCAGGCAAGACCTGTTTCGGCGTGCCGCGTATGTTTTTGTGAAGGCACGGGAAGTTTCCGTGCCGCATCGTGCCGCCCTGCGGCAGTGGGAAGAACTGCATGGATCTGATTACCGCATTGGAAGGTCTGGTGCCGGAACTCGAATCGGGTTTGGCCCAGGCTTCTTCGTTGGAGGCGCTGGAAGTCCTGCGCGTGGATTTTCTGGGTCGCAAGGGGCGTCTGGCCCATATCATGAGCGCCCTGCCGCAGCTGGCGCCGGCTGACAGGCCGGCCGCCGGGCAGAAGGCCAACGCCGTGAAGGAACAGCTTTCCGCCCTGTTCGAGCAGCACAAAAGCGCGCTGGAACAGGCCCGCGAGGCCGAGGCCCTGCGCCGCTTTGACCCCACCATCCCCGGTCGCCTGCCCTGGCGCGGTTCCCTGCATCCCGACACGCTGGTCATCGAGGAAATCTGCGATGTGCTGCGCGGCCTGGGCTTTGACGTGGCCTCCGGCCCGGAAGTGGAAAACGACTTCTACAATTTCGAATCTCTCAACATGCCGCCGGAGCATCCTGCCCGCGACATGCAGGATACCCTGTATGTCAGCGACAAGGTGGTCATGCGCACCCATACCTCGCCTGTGCAGGTGCGCACCATGCTTTCCCGCAAGCCGCCCCTGGCGGTCATCTGCCCCGGCAAGGTCTATCGCCGCGACTCCGACCTCACCCATACGCCCATGTTCCATCAGATCGAGGGCCTCATGGTGGGCCACGGCATCAGCATGGCCCATCTGCGCGGCATTCTCACCGCCTTTGTGCGCGAGATTTTCGGCAGCGCCACCCAGGTGCGCTTCCGTCCCAGCTTCTTTCCCTTCACGGAACCTTCCGCCGAAGTGGACATCTCCTGCTGCATGTGCGGCGGCAAGGGCCATGTGAACGGCGAACCCTGCCGCGTGTGCAAGACCACGGGCTGGGTGGAAATCCTGGGCTGCGGCATGGTGGACCCCGCGGTCTATGCGGCGGTGGGCTATCCGTCCGACGTGAGCGGCTTTGCCTTTGGCCTGGGTGTGGAACGTGTGGCCATGCTTAAGTACGGCATTGGCGATTTGCGGATGTTCTTTGAAAATGACGCGCGTTTCCTTGGCCAGTTCGCCTAGCAGGGCCGCTGCGCCGGTGTGGCGCCGGCTGCGCATGCTGCTGCTGGTTCTTGCCCTGTGCGGCACGGCAGGCACGCTGATGTGGCATGCCTGCGCAGAGAGCGTCCTGGCGGCATCCGCCTTCAGCCCGCGGCGTTCCGGTCTGGAACCGCCGGGGGGCCCCCGCCCCCTGGAGGGACTGCCCGGGCGCGATGTGAGCCGTACGGATCAAGGCGGCATGGGCTATACCGATGCCTACGGTCGCGTGCTGGAAGACCGTCCTCCCCCGGAAGCAAAGCCCCGGCACCGCCCCGGGCCGGGCGCCTATGGCGGCTATGGCCGCGAGGCGAAGCCGGTACGGCCCCTGCCTGAGGTGCAGGAATCCAGGCCCGCATGGAATTTCAACTGATAATCGGCCTCACGGCCAGCGAGAGATATTATGCTGCTTTCCCTGTCTTGGTTGCGTGAATTTGTCCCCTATGAAGGGTCGGCGCAGGAACTGGGCGACCGACTGACCATGCTGGGACTGGAACTGGAAGAAATCCTCCGTCCCTATGATGCCATTTCCTCCATTGTGGTGGGACACGTGGTGGAATGCACGGATCATCCCCAATCGGATCACCTGCACCTCTGCAAGGTGGATGCCGGGCAGGGCGAGCTGCTGGACATCGTCTGCGGGGCACCCAATGTGGCCGCCGGGCAGAAGGTTCCCGTGGCTCTGGTGGGTACCACCATGCCCGGGGGACTGGTCATCAAGAAGGCCAAGCTGCGCGGCGCGCCCAGCTGCGGCATGATCTGTTCCGAGCGGGAACTGGGCCTGACCGAGGATCATACGGGCATCATGGTGCTGCCTGACAGCGCCGTCCCCGGCGCCAGGCTGGTGGATACCCTGGACCTGGACAGCGAGGTGCTGGACATTTCCATCACGCCCAACCGCGCCGACTGTCTCTCCGTGCTGGGGCTGGCCCGGGAAACGGCCCAGGCCTTTCATCTGCCCCTGACCATTCCCCAGCATACCCTGGTGGAGGATGGCCCGGCCGTGCCCCTTCCCCCGGTGGATATTCGCGATCCCGATCTCTGCTGGCTGTATGCGGGGCGTGTCATCACGGGCAGCAAGATTGCCCCTTCGCCCATGCGCATCCGGCATCGTCTGCATGCCGTGGGCGTGCGGCCCATTTCCAATATTGTGGACGTGACCAACTACATCCTCATGGAATGCGGGCAGCCGCTGCACTCCTTTGACCTGGACAAGCTGGCCGGGGGGCGCATCGTGGTGTCCCGCGCGGCAGACGGCGAGAAGTTCGTGACCCTGGACGGGCAGGAACGTACCCTTGATGCGCGCGACCTCTGCATTCGCGATGCCGAGCGCGCCGTGGGCCTGGCCGGCGTCATGGGCGGCCTGAATACGGAAATCGACGATAACAGCACCAATGTCTTTCTGGAAAGCGCGGTCTTCCGGCCGGGCACCATCCGCAAGACCTCGCGCCGCCTGGGCCTGTCTTCCGAGGCGTCCTACCGCTTCGAGCGCGGCATCGACCAGTGCCGCAGCCGCTGGGCGCTGGACCGCGCCTGCGCCATGATGGCCGAACTGGCTGGCGGCAAGGTCTGCCCCGGCGTGGTGGTGGCCGAACCGCGGCCCTTTGTGCCGGTGGTGATGGATTTCCGCCCGGCCCGGGCCGACGAGCTGCTGGGCGTGCATCTGGGCGAGGACTTTGACCGCCAGGTGCTGGAAGGTCTCGGCTGCCATGTGGAAACGGGCGCCGACGGCTGGAAGGTGACTCAGCCCAGCTGGCGCCCTGACCTGACCCGCGAGGCCGACCTGGTGGAGGAAGTGGGCCGCATGTATGGTCTGGACACCATTCCGCCGGCGCTGCCGTCCTTTACGCAGGACCTGGACCGGGCCGGCGAGCCGGAATCCCGCTATGCCTTCTGGTCGCGCATCAAGCGCTGGGGAGCGGGGCTGGGCCTCAACGAGGCCGTGAACTACAGCTTTGTGGGCCACAAGGACCTGGACCATCTGCATCTGCCCGTGGAAGGGCGCATTTCCATCAAGAATCCCCTGTCGGCGGAACAGGACGTGCTGCGCACCTGGCTTGCGCCGGGGCTGCTGCATGACCTGCGCAACAACCTGGCCCAGGGCGCGCAGGGGCTGCGCCTCTTTGAGCTGGCCCACGTCTTCCATGCCCGTCCCATGACGGATGCGCACGATACCGGCGCCCTGGAAACGGGCAAGCTGGGCGTGCTGTTGTACGGCTCGCGCTATGACACGGCCTGGCCGCAGGTGGACGGGGATATGGACTATGCGGACCTCAAGGGCATTGTGGAGCATTTCCTGGCCTTCCTGCACCTGTCTGCCCCGGTGTGCCGCCAGTGTGCGGACCATCCCTTCCTGCTGCCCTGCGTCAGCGTGTGCGTCCCCTCGGCGGACGGCGAAACGGAGGTGGGGGTCATGGGGCGCGTGCGTCCCGACATGGCCGATGCCTTCCACGCCCGCAAGGATGTCTGGCTGGCAGAGCTGGACCTGGATGTGCTGCGCACCCTGCACGATGCGGCGCGGGTGCGCTTCCGCTCCCTGCCCGTGTATCCGCCGGTGCGCCGCGACATCACGGTGGTTGCACCTGCCGGCTTGCAGGTGGGCGCTGTGCTGGAGCATGTGCGCGGCATGCACCTGCCCCTGCTGGAAGACGTGGTGCTGCTGGACTGCTTTGAACCCGAGGGCAGCGAGGAACGCAACCTCACCTTCCGCCTCACCTTCCGTCATGCCCAGCGCACCCTCAAGGATGCGGAAGTGGACAAGGAGCGGGAAAAGGTGGCACAATCGCTGGTGCAGCAGCTGGGCGTGCGCATCTAGGGCACTGTTAGGGCACTGTGCCCGGCGGCTGTGCCGGGCTGAGCTTATCCGGTCATGCCCTGTGGCCCGCGGGCCGCAGGGCATGCTGCACGGGCTGGGAAGATGGAACAACGGACCTATCGCATCGGCGAAGCGGCGGAGCTTTTGCAGCTCAAGACCCATGTGCTCCGTTTCTGGGAATCGGAGTTTCCGCAGCTTGCGCCCCTGCGTACCGAAAAGGGCCAGCGCCTGTATACCGACGAGCATCTGGCCCTGCTGCGGCGCATCCGTCAGCTGCTGCACGAGCAGGGCATGACCATCGAGGGTGCCCGCCGCGTGCTGGAAGGCGCTCCCCCGCCGGAGGATATCCCGCCGGCGGCTGCCCCTGCTTCCGGCACCGATACGGCCTTTCTGCATCATCTGCAAACGGAACTGCGGGAAATTCGTCGCCTGCTGGACAAACCCTGAGCTGCTCAAGGAGGGTTGTGCATGATCCTGTCCCCTTCGCTGCTTTCTGCCGATTTTGCCCGTCTGGGCGAGGAGCTGACCGCGCTGGAGCAGGCGGGCATTTCCTGGCTGCATCTTGATGTCATGGACGGGGCCTTTGTGCCCAACATCACCTTTGGTCCGCCCCTCATCAAAAGCCTGCGCGCACGCTCCCGCCTCTTCTTTGATGTGCACCTCATGATTGAGGAGCCGGCCAGGCACGTGGCCGCCTTTCGCGATGCCGGTGCCGACATGCTGGTCATCCATCTGGAGGCAGACAGGCACCCGCAGCGCACGCTCACCGAAATTCGCCGCCTGGGCTGCCGGGCCGGTGTGGCCCTGAATCCGGGTACCGATGTGGCGGCCTTGCGCTGGCTGGCGCCGGACTGCGACATGGTGCTGGTCATGAGCGTCAATCCCGGCTTTTCCGGGCAGAAATTCATTCCCCAGAGCCTGGCCAAGGTGCGCGCCGTGCGCGAGCTGCTGGATGCCTGCGGCGGGGAATCGGTCCTGATCCAGGTGGATGGCGGGGCCTGCCCCCAGAATGCCGCCGCCCTGGTGAAAGCCGGCGCCGATGTGCTGGTGTCCGGCTCGGCCTTTTTCAATCATCCCCCCTATGCGGCATGTCATGCCGCCTTTCAGGATGCCGTGCGTTGTGCGGCCTCCGCCGCCGGCACGGCCCGCTGTGCCGCCGCAGCCAGCTGGCAGCCCATCAACCGTTAACCCCCACACGAGGAAGTTTCATCATGCCTACCCGCAGGCAATGCGCCAATGCGCTGCGCGCTCTTGCCATTGATGCCATTGAACAATCCCGTTCCGGCCATCCCGGCGCCCCGCTGGGCATGGCCGACATGGCCGAAGCCCTCTGGCGCCATGTGCTCAAGCACAACCCCGCCGATCCCCGGTGGGTGGATCGCGACCGCTTTGTGCTGTCCAACGGCCATGCCTCCATGCTGCTGTACGGCCTGCTGCATCTTACGGGCTATGCCCTGAGCATGGAGGACATCCGCCAGTTCCGGCAGTGGGCGTCGCTGACGCCGGGGCATCCGGAATATCGCCATACCCCTGGTGTGGAAATGACCACAGGACCGTTGGGGCAGGGCATTTCCTCGGCCGTGGGCATGGCGCTGGCCGAAAAGATGCTGGCAGCCCGCTTTAACCGGCCCGGCCACGAAATCGTGAATCACCACACCTATGTGTTTCTGGGCGACGGCTGCCTTATGGAAGGCGTGTCGCACGAGGCCTGCTCCCTGGCCGGTGTCTGGGGGCTGGGCAAGCTCATTGCCCTGTACGATGACAACGGCATTTCCATTGACGGCAAGGTCACGGGCTGGTTCACCGAAGACGTGGCTGCCCGCTATGGCGCCTATGGCTGGCAGGTTATCGGCCCGGTGGACGGGCATGATGCGGCGGCCCTGGATGCGGCCCTGGCCGAGGCCCGTGCCGACACGGCCCGCCCCAGCCTGGTGATATGCAGGACCCACATCGGCTTTGGTTCGCCGCATAAGGCGGACAGCGCAGCCTGCCACGGTTCCCCTCTGGGGCCGGAAGAAGCGGCCGCCACGCGCGCCGCTCTGGACTGGCAGGCACCCCCCTTCACCATCCCGGCGGACATTGCGGCGGCCTGGGATGGCCGCTCGCAGGGCAGGGCCGTGCAGGCGGCGTGGGAGGCGCGTTTTGCGGCCTATCGTGTGGCCTATCCTGAACTGGCGGCCGAATTCGAGCGCCGCATGGCCGGGGAACTGCCCGAAGACTGGGCTGCCATTGCTGCCGAAACCGTGCAGCAGGCCCTGGACAGGGCAGAAGGCGTCGCCTCCCGCGTGGCCAGCCAGCGGGCGCTGGAAATTCTGACGGCACGCCTGCCCGAGCTGCTGGGCGGTTCTGCGGACCTCACCGGCTCGGTGGGCACCAAGACGGCCGCGTCCGTGCCGCTGGTGCCTGCGGAGGGCAACTGGGACAGCGCCAATTACATTTCCTATGGCGTGCGTGAATTCGGTATGAGTGCCATCATGAACGGCGTGACCCTGCATGGCGGCTTCATTCCCTATGCGGGGACCTTCATGGTCTTTTCCGATTATGCCAAGAATGCCGTGCGTCTGGCGGCGCTCATGGGCATTCGCGTCATCTGGGTTTTCACCCATGATTCCATCGGCGTGGGCGAGGATGGTCCGACACATCAGCCCGTGGAACAGGTGCCTGCCCTGCGGCTGACGCCCAATGTGGAGGTGTGGCGGCCCTGCGATACGGTGGAAAGCGCCGTGGCCTGGCAGTGCGCCCTGGAAAGTGACCGTCATCCCAGTGTGCTGTCCCTGTCGCGTCAGGGCGTGCCCTTTGTGGAGCGCCAGGCGGCGCAGCTGGAACATATCGCCCGGGGCGGCTATGTGCTGCGGGACTGCGAGGGACTGCCGGAACTGATCTTCCTGGCCACAGGCTCGGAAGTGGGCTGCACCCTGGAGGCTGCCCGCCTGCTGACCGAGGCGGGGCGGCGCGTGCGCGTGGTCTCCATGCCCTGCTGTGAACGCTTTGATGCGCAGGATGCGGCCTATCGGGAACAGGTTCTGCCCTCTGCCGTGCGGGCGCGTGTGGCCGTGGAAGCGGCGGCGGCGGATTACTGGCGCAAGTACGTGGGGCTGGATGGCGCTGTGGTCGGCATGGAAGGCTATGGCGCCTCGGCGCCGGGCAAGGTGCTGGCCGCACAATTCGGCTTTACGGCCGAGCATCTGGCAGACGTGGCCAGCCGTCTGCTGGCATAGTTTTGTGGCTCCCGCGTTTGTCGGCGGCTGTCCGGCAGAAGGGGAGAAGGCCGTTTTTCGCCCGGGGCGGATGACGGCAGCGTAAATCGCATACTAATCCGGGGCTGCGGCCCCACAAGGAGAAGGCTCATGGCCATCAAACAGCTGAAGGATGTGGATTGCGCGGGAAAGACCGTGGTGATCCGCCAGGACCTCAATGTGCCCATGAAGGACGGTCATATCACCAATGACAAGCGCATCCGCGCTGCCCTGCCCGGTATCCAGATGGCGCTGGAAAAGGGTGCCGGGGTCATCCTGCTTTCCCATCTGGGACGCCCCACGGAGGGCGAGTTCGATCCCAAGTTTTCGCTGGCGCCGGTGGCCGAGCACCTTTCCGGCCTGCTGGGCAAGCCGGTGCGTCTGGCCAAAACCCTGGAAGAAGCCAAGGTGGCTCCCGGCGACGTGGTGCTGCTGGAAAATATCCGCTTCTTCAAGGGAGAAAAGAAGAATGATCCCGATCTGGCCGCGCGTCTGGCCGGTCTGGGCGATGTCTATGTCATGGATGCCTTTGGGGCGGCGCATCGTGGCCATGCCTCCACGGACGGGGCCATCCGTGCCGCCAAGGTGGGCTGTGCCGGTCCGCTCATGATGGCGGAACTCAATGCCTTTGCCAAGGTGCTGGATGCCCCGGCTCGTCCCCTGGTGGCCATCATTGGCGGTTCCAAGGTTTCCAGCAAGCTGGGGCTGCTGGAAAATCTGCTGGACAAGGTGGACTGCCTCATCGTGGGAGGCGGCATTGCCAATACCTTCCTGGCCGCCGAAGGGCACAAGGTGGGCAAGTCCCTGTATGAAGCGGAACTGATGGATGATGCCCGGCGCATCATGCAGAAGGCCCGCGATCTGGGCAAGATGATGCCCCTGCCTGTGGATGTGGTCACGGCGCCGAAACTGGCCCCCGGGCAGACGGCCAGCGTGCATGGCCTTGACGATGTCCCGGCGGACGAAATGATTCTGGACATCGGCCCCAAGACCGTGGAAGCCTATACCAAGCTGCTCAATGACGCGGCGACCGTGGTCTGGAACGGGCCTGTGGGCGCCTTTGAAATCGACCCCTTTGGCAAGGGGACTCGCGCCATTGCCGAAGCCCTGGCCGCGGCCAAGGCCTTTGTGGTGGTGGGCGGCGGTGACTCGGTGGCTGCCGTGGAAAGCTATGGTCTGGCCGACAAGATGGGCTATATCTCCACCGGTGGCGGCGCGTCGCTGGAACTGCTGGAAGGCATCAAGCTGCCTGCTGTGGCGGCGCTGGAAAGCTGCTAGGCGTATACAGACAGGGGAAGTCCAGGCGGATTCTCCCTTATCAGATAACAACAAACGGGCCGCTCCCCTGGGGAGCGGCCCGTTTGTGCTTTTTTTTGCCGAGGACGGTGAGAAACAGGCAGAGCGCCGCAGCGACGATGCGAACGTGCCGCTTTCTGGCATGCGGATGGTGTGGATTGTCCGGCCGGTACGAGGGCGAGGCGGAAGGGCTGGCGGAAGGGGAGACAGCACACATAGGACGCCTGCCAGCAGTTGCCAGCATATTGGCAGCGTATGGCGATACTGGCAGCTTATGCCGTGTGGAGCGTCGTTGCGGCACGGTGCAGGACGGCAGAAATACTGTCCACAGTTCCGGGCGCGGGGGCGTCACTGGTGGCCGGTGCGGCGGTATGGGGGCCCAGCGCGTCAGGGCGTAGGGGCGGCTGGGCGGACAGGCAAAAAGCACGCTGCGCAGTGCAGACAGAGAGGGCAGGCGTGCATGCTCTGCTGTTCGCTGCGGCGTCGGCAAGCGACGTGGCGTGTGCCTGTGTGTCTGCCGACAAAAAACGGGCTGTCTCCCAGGGGAAACAGCCCGTTTTTTGTCCATGTCGTGCGGCATTCAAGCGTCGCCGCTGTGCCGGGGAAAGCTACTTGATGGCACAGCCCGTGCTTTCCAGTTTCTTGTACAGCCAGCTGTAGTCCAGGCGGCCCTGTTCCGCAATGGTCCTGATCTGCTGCTGTCCCTTTTCCGCAATGGCCCGGGCACCGGCAGCGGCTGCTTCGGCCTCGTCTGGAGCAATGGCCACCAGGCCGTCCGCATCGCCCACAATGATGTCGCCCGGGCGAATGCAGACATTGCCCATGACCACAGGCACATTGACTTCACCGCAAGCGTCCTTGTACGGCCCGTTGGGCGAGATGGCCCGGCAATATACCGGGAAATCCAGCTCCCGCAGTGCGGCGGCATCGCGCACCGCACCGTCCACCACAAAGCCGGCCAGGCCCCGCTTGATGGCCAGGTTGGCCATGATTTCCCCACAGACGGCGCGTTCTGTATAGCCGGCGCAGGAAACCACCAGCACATCCCCGGGCCGGGCATTGTCCAGCGCATAATAGAGCAGAAGGTTTTCACTGGCAGGCAGATTGACGGTATAGGCCGTTCCCAGCAGGCGCGCCGTCCCAAGGGGCTTGAGCGCTGACGGCAGGGCGGCATTGCGCCCCAGCGCATCACAGATGTCCGACACAGCCAGGTCTGTAAACAGATTGCGCAGTGCAGCGGGAGCAGGCTCGGCAGGGGGCAGAATTCGATAACGTACGGGATTCATGGCGTCTCCAGTGTCTGGCGGTGGCCGTCAGGCGTTTTGTGCAGAGTAAAAAGAAAGCCCCGCACCCGCTTTCGCGGATGCGGGGCAAAACCGAGCACTGCTGTCATCGTGCGAAACGGTGACGTGCAGTGCCGCGGTCAAACGCCACTAGGCGCTTTCGTACAGACGGGTCATGACGATTTCGCGATGGCCCAGGGATTCGGCGGCGGTCAGGCGGCCGTTGCAGGTGCGAATCATCATTTCCAGCAGCTTGTCGCCGGCAGCGTCCAGGTTGTATTCACGCTGCAGCAGGCCGGTCACGTCCACGTCGATGTGTTCGCTCATGGTGCGCACGGTGCGGGGGTTGGCGGACAGCTTGATCACGGGCAGCACGGGGTTGCCGATGACGTTGCCCTGGCCGGTGGGGAAGAAGTGCACCACATAGCCAGCAGCGCAGGCCAGGGTCACCATTTCGGCGGCGGCGGAGGAGGAGTCCATGAACCACAGGCCGGGGCCGGTGGGGCTTTCGGCCTTGTCAAGGGCGCCAACCACGGGGGCTTCGCGGCCGATCTTCTGGATGTTGCCCAGGGCCTTTTCTTCGATGGTGGTCAGGCCGCCTTCGATGTTACCCTTGGTGGGCTGGGAGTCGCAGAGGTCGGTGGTCTTGTGGTCGTCGATGACCTTGGCATAACGATCGAAGAAGGCCTGGAACTTGGCGCGCACTTCGTCGTTGATGCAGCGGGCGGCCACCAGGTGTTCGCCACCGGTGAGTTCGGTGGTTTCACCGAACAGGGTGGTGGCACCGGCCTTCCACAGCTTGTCGAAGGCGTTACCCACGGTGGGGTTGGCGGCGATGCCGGAGGTGGTGTCGGATTCACCGCACTTGGTGGAGACCCACAGGTCCTTCACATCGCATTCCACACGCTGGTATTCGGTGGCAATCTGCAGGAATTCCTTGGCCTTGCGGGCAGCGGCAGCGATGGTGGCGATGTCGCCGTTCTTTTCGATGGAGAAGCCGGCCACGGGCTTACCGGTCTTGGCAATGCCGTCCACGATGCGGTTGGTCCATTCGGGTTCGATACCGATGACCACCACAGCAGCAACGTTGGGGTTGCTGCCCACGCCGATCAGCGTGCGGAAGTGCAGTTCCAGGTCTTCACCGAACTGCAGACGACCGTAGTGGTGAGGCAGGGCCATGGTGCCCTTGATGTTGTTTTCGACGGCCAGGCAAGCGGCGTTGGAAAGGTCGTCGAGGGGAAGCAGCACCACGTGGTTACGGATGCCGACACGGCCATTTTCTCTCTTGTAGCCCCAGAATTTATTCATCATATCAATTACCACCTTTTGGTCTTAACATTGTGCACGTGGAGATGTTCACCCTGCTTGATGGGCTTCACAACCTTGCCGATGTCGATGCCGTACTTGATCACGGTGTCACCGACATTGAAGTCGTGCAGGGCAACCTTGTGGCCGATCGGAATGTCGTCGAGGATCTTGAACGTGATCAGCTCGTCTTCCTTCATGATCCAGCCGGTGCAGTCCTGGCCTTTCTTCAGGCCTTCAACGACTACCACGCCGACGCCGTCGCCTTTTTCGTGAACAACAAAATCAATGCCCATATGTCCTCCAAAGGGTTTTGCATGTCTCCGGCCCATGCGCATGCCGTACTCAGAAAATACCTTGGCCGGAAAGGCTAAGTTACTACCTAAAGCACACCGAGCTTTTTGTAGATCTCGGGCAGGCGTTCTTTCACGCGAGCCGTCACCTGATCATACAGGTGAACGCCATAGCTGTCCATGGCTACGGTCAGAGGACCAAAGTCCTTGACGCGGAAGCGGTACAGCGCTTCGGGGTGCAGTTCGGGGAAGTAGACAGCCTCAACTTCTTCGATCTGTTCGGTTTCGGCAGCAGCGGTACCGCCCACGATGGCCAGGTACACGGCGCCGAACTTCTTCATGGCTTCCAGGCTGCCCTGGTACAGGCCGCCCTTACCGATGATGGCACGCACGCCATACTGTTCGATCAGCAGGGGCGAGAAGCGTTCCATACGGGTACTGGTCGTGGTACCGACGCAGATCTTTTCCCACTTGTCGCCATTGCGGCGCAGGCTGGGAGCGGTATGGATGCAGGGCATGCCTTCCAGGCTCACCGGCGGAGGATTGCCATGGTCGAAGATATGGATCTGGGTCAGGTCGCGGATGCCGAACAGGGGACCGTCAAAGTAGACGGTATCGCCGGCATGCAGGCTGCGGATGACTTCTTCCGTAAAGGGCGACGTGAGATGATGAACCTTGCTCATGATTTTTCCTCCTAGTAGCCGTAGGTCACTTCGCCGGAAGGCTTGATGATGGCGCGGGCACGGCGAGCGGGCCAGCACTGGGTGTTCACGGCCACAGGATTCTGGGTGATGTGGGTATAGGCGCTTTCAATGTGCACCGCAAGGCAGGACACGTCGCCGCCCAGGCCCATGGGGCCACGACCCGTGGCGTTGATGGCTTCTTCCAGTTCGACTTCCATTTCAGCCAGCATGGGATCGGGGTTGCGCTGACCCACGGGGCGGGCAATGGCGTCCTTGGCCAGCTTCATGACCAGGTCGGCCGTGCCGCCCAGGCCCACACCGATGATGCCGGGAGGGCAGGGGTTGGCGCTGCTTTCCACCACGGCGTCAAGGATGAACTTCTTGACGGCCTTGATGCCGTGCTGGGGGTAGAACATCTTCATCTGGCTCATGTTTTCGGAGCCGGAACCCTTGGGGATCATGAGGATGTTCAGGGTGTCGTCACCTTCGTCAAAGTCGAAGTAGGTCACGGGCAGGCCGGGGCCAACGGACGTCTGGGGGTTGACGCGGGTGATGTCATGGGTCGCGCTGCTGCGGAACGGGAATTCGATGGTAGCGCGCTTGGCACCTTCATAGAGGGCTTTTTTGATCTTGGCGCCATTCCAGGCGTAGTCGGAACCCACATGCACCTTGTAGATGGGCAGGCCGGTGTCCTGGCACAGCAGAGTCTTCTTGCGGTCGGCCACTTCAATGGCCTTGAACATGGCTTCGAAGATGCTGCGGGCAGAGGGCTGGGTTTCGCGTTCGTAGGCCTTCTTCAGGGCGTCGCGCACATCCGGGGGCAGGTCGCAGAGGGCCTTGATGTAGAGCTGCTTGGCCGCTTCTTCGACGATGGAATAATCAAAGTTATCCATAACACTCTCCTTCTTATTTAGCCGCCGCAGGCTGGGCAGCCGGCTGGGGCTGCTGCGCAGCGATCATTTCGCGAATCTCGTCCTGGGACTTCACGATAGGCTTGGCATCGCTGAAATCTAGGAACATGAGGAAGGCAGCGAGGTCTCTGAGCTGGTTGGGCTTCAGGTCGTAAGCAGGCATGACGGTACCGCTGTACATCTCAGCAGGCGTCTTGATGTAGTTCATCAGGTAGTCGGCGTCGCGGTCCTTCTTGACCATGTTGCTCATGTCAGGACCGGTGCGATGGCCGCCCTTGCCCAGAATGTTGTGGCAGTAGGAGCATTCGCGTTCCACGAAGAGCTGCATACCGCGTTCCACCTGAGCGCTCATGGGCTTGTCCGGCACCACGATGATGTTCCGGTAGGAGGAAACTTCAGCGTAGGCCATGGCCGTCAGGTAGATGATGCACACGGCGAAGGTGGCGGCGACGGCAACGGACACGGGGCGGTTGGCAAAGCCCTTGAGGCGGCTTTCACTCCAGAAAGGCACACCGAAGAGCAGGATGATGCCACCGACGAAGATGATCAGGCTGCCGATCATTTCCCAGGAGCCGGTGAAGTACGTCAGCAGCTGGAAGAGCCACATGTAGTACCATTCAGGACGCGGCAGGTAGTCGGGAATGATGGTGCCAGCCTTGGCTTCCATGTGGGGCGGCATATTGATGGCCAGCAGGAGCAGACCAAGGAACACGACGCCGAAAGCCAGCATGGAGCGGTTCATGTGTTCGGGGTAGAAGCGATAGGGCTTGCCGGTCCACGGGGGCAGTTCTTCGCCGGCCAGACGTTCACGCGGGTCGGAGATGTTGTGCACGCGGATCAGGTAGATGTGCATGGCCATGACGAGCACCAGACAGGCCGGCAGCACCAGGGTATGCACAGAGAAGAAGCGCGACAGCGTGAAACCGGAAACGTCGGGACCACCCAGGATGAAGCGGGTGATGACGTCACCCACCACAGGATACTGGCTGGGCATGTTGGCGCCCACCACGGTGGCCCAGTAGGCCTTCATATCCCAGGGCAGCAGGTAACCGGTGAAGCCCAGGCCCAGGGTGATGAGCAGCAGGCACACGCCGGTGATCCAGGTCAGGTGACGCGGACGGTTATAGGAACCGTGGATATAGGTTACAAACAGGTGACAGAAGACCAGCAGGACCATGAGGCCGGCGCTCCAGTGATGGAGGCCGCGCAGCACACCACCCAGAGGAACTTCCTTGCTGATGTACTGAACGGAATCCCAGGCCTTGTCCGGATCCGGAACATAGTAGAACGCCAGGAACATACCCGTCACCACCAGGACCATGAAGGTCATGGCGCACAGGGTGCCAAGAACCGCAGTCCAGCCGGTATTATCGGGAAGCCTTTTGCTGAGGAACGGCTGGATATACTTTTCCCAACCAATGTCGTGCAGGAAACTCATTTAGACCACCTCCACCTTAAGAATGCCGTTTTCCAGCTTCCAGGGCAGACGGATCAAGGGCTTTGGCGGCGGCCCGGCAATGACTTTGCCATCCTTGTCGAATGCCCCACCATGACATGCGCACTTGAAGCGCTGGGAAAGTTCATCCCAGTGCACGGAGCAGCCCAGATGCGTGCAAACGCTGCTGAAGCAGATGAAATCCTGTTCGGAGTCGCGACGAATCAGAATCGGGAACTCCACATTTTCCTTATGGAACGCGTTGGTGCGGGTGTACTTCAGCACGACACTGCTGATGCTGCCCACGGGCAGGCTCTTCAGGGCACCAGCGTCAACCCACTGCTTGGGCTGATCGTTCAGCGTGGGGGCCACCGAGCTGACACCGAGAATGGTACCGAGGGACAGCACCACACCGGCGCCCACCAGGCAGGTGGCACTCTTCAGGAAGGCGCGGCGACCATTGCAGGCCTCGTTGTTCTGCGGCGCGGTGCAGGTGGCAGCGGGCTTCTTTTCTTCGGCGGCAGCTTCCGCCGGATGCGGCGGCAGAGGCTTGAGGGACTTGAGGTTCTTCAGCGCCAGACGCTGAATGTACTTGATGGCCCGGGTGCCGCTGATGTTCTTGGGGCAGACTTCCGTACAGTTGAATTCGGTACGGCAGTTGTAGCAGCTTTCCAGAGCCCTGGTCAGACGAGGCTCGAACAGGCCGTCGCGCACGTCAGCCAGCAGGGTGAAGGCACGGTTCAGGGAAGCGGGACCGCAGTAGCTGTCATGGTAGTTGACCATGGTGCAGCTGGACACGCAGCAGCCGCAGGCGATGCAGTCCGTGGCCATGCCGATGTCGATGCGTTCCTGGGAATCGGGCTTGATGATATAGGGTTCTTCGCGATGTTCCTTCGGCTCGAAGAAGGGCAGGCCCGCTTCGTACTTATCGAAGAAGGGTCCCATGTCCACAACCAGGTCCTTGACAATGGGGAAGTGGTTGAGCGGACGAATGGTGATGTCCTGGCCGGCCGGCAGGTCGCAGACGTTGGTCTTACAGGCCAGGCCTTCCTGACCGTTGATGACCATACCGCAGGAACCGCACATGTTGACGCGGCAGGCAAAGCGGAAGGAAAGGGAGGAGTCCTGTTCCTTCTGAATGCGGAGCAGAACGTCCAGAATCGTCGTTACCTTGGGATCGGGAATGTCCAGAGTATAGCTCTGAAAGCTACCCTCTCCCCCTTTTTCCGGATCATATCGGAAAATTTTAACTGTGTGCAGAGTGCTAGACATAACGTTCTCCGTTAGTAAATGGCGAGCCAAGCGAGCAGAATGGCGCCAATGCCAATGCCGAGCATCCAGGGCACGAGACGGCGAGCGGAGGTAATTTTGGCGAGGTCAAAGTCCAGCAGGATAACACGAATACCCAGAGAAGCATGCAGAGCCACACAGAGAAGCAGCAGGAACTGGATATAGGGTTTGTAGGTGAAGCACAGGTGCAGGATGAGCAGAAGGACAATCAGGACGGCGCTGACGCGCTGCAGCAGCCAGGCCCACATACCCACATGGGTACGGCCGCGGCGGTAAGGATCGATTTCTCCCCACTGCAAGGGCTTTCTGTATTCGAGTTCAGACTTCATCTTTTCCCCCAATATTTTTTAATGTTTACTTCTTGTATTTCTGACAGGCTTCCAGAGACTTGTACTTGAAGACGACATCGCGCTTTTCGAAGATGGGCATGCCGTCATCACCGCGCCACATGAACGTGTTGAACAGACCGTAGTCGTCACGCTGCTTGGGGAAGTCTTCACGGGTGTGGGCACCGCGGGTTTCGTCACGCTGCAGGGCGGAGACAGCCGCCATGATGGAAACGTCCATCATGCTCAGGGTGTCCAGATACGTGTTGAACATCATGTTGTAAGCGCCATCGCCGTCGACCTTGCTGTTTTCCACGTCCTTGCGCAGAGAGGCAAAGTCGCTGAGGGCCTTTTCCAGACGGTCCTTCTTGCGCACCACGCCCACGTTGACCCAGTTGGTTTCCTGGATTTCGCGACGGTTGACGAAGGGAGAAGTCCCGGTCTTGCGGGTAAGGGGAGCCGAAAGACGAGCAATGATGTCCTTGACCATGCCAGGAGCGGTTTCCTTGATGGTGCGGTTTTCCGGCTTGGACAGGTAGGCGGCAAGGGACTTACCGGCCAGACGACCGTACACGCAGGATTCACCGATACCATTACCACCGAGGCGGTTGGCACCATGCACGCCGCCGGCATCTTCACCGGCCACGAAGAGCTTTTCGAGGGAGGTGTGGCAGCCAGGATCAATGGCAGCACCACCCATGAAGAAGTGGGCGGAGGGAGACACGGGCACCATGCCGTGAGCCAGGTCGAAACCGAACTGGGCACAGCGTTCGGCCATACCGGGGAAATTCTTGAGCACGAAGTCAGCGCCCATGTGGGCGGCATCGATGCGCACGCCACCTTCCGGACAGGCGCGGCCGGCCATCATTTCCAGATAGGCGGAGCGGCTCACCACGTCACGGGTGGCACGTTCGGCCACGTCGGGAGCATAGCGGAGCATGTAGCGTTCGCCTTCGCCGTTGTACAGGTGGGCACCGGCGCCGCGCAGGCCTTCTTCAAGCAGAGCACCGGCAACAACGCTGCCGGGGATGATGAGGCCGGTGGGGTGGAACTGGATCATTTCCATGTCGCGCATGATGACGCCAGCGCGATAGAGCATGGCGATACCGTCGGCCGACTTTTCCGGGCCAGGCGCATGGAAGCGGTACTGGGTAGGACCGCCACCGGTGGCCACCAGGGTGGCAGCGGCTTCCACAGTGATGAAGGCGCCATTACGCATGTTGTACAGCAGGGCACCGGTAACGGTCTTGCCCGTGCTGTCCAGCAGCAGTTCCACGGCACGGGTTTCTTCCAGCACCGGGATGCGACGCTTCATGACCTGTTCCGTGGTACGGCTGATGATTTCGATACCCGTCAGGTCGCCCTTGTGCACAGTACGGTCAAAGCACTGACCGGCAAAGGGCTTCTGGTGGATGCGTCCATCGGGACGACGGTCGAAGAAACAGCCGCAGACGGTTTCCAGTTCCTTGACCGTGGGGGTAGCCTGTTCCACCAGGTTCTTGGCCAGGTCCTGGTCGTTGATGTACTGCCCGCCCTTGAGCGTATCCATGAGGTGTTTTTCATGGGAGTCGCCGGGATCGAGCACCACGTTGAAACCGCCCTGCACCATACGGCTGCATCCACCCTTGCCTTTCAGTGCCTTGGTGGCAATGAGGATGTTCAGGTCAGGATCGGCGTCGTGGGCATAGATGGCCGCTAGTTGCGCCGCGGCACCCATGCCCAGAATCAGTAAATCTACTTTGTAATCCGCTGTCATAAGCCTTACCTCAGTAAAAGATTGGGCAACTGACCTCTCTTAAGCAATAAGAGTGCCAATTGTACGATGTTTTTGTAATATGCTGAAAAACAAGGGAATTTTTTTAAAAAAAATCGCCGAACTTTTTTTTGCCCAAATCAGGGCAGATTTTTTGCCCAAATCAGGGCAGTTTCCTTCAGGGGAGCTGACGGTCCGCGCAGCTTCCCGGACAGCCGCTCGGCAGGGGGGAAGCGGTCCCTGCCGCAGCAGTCACGGCAGCCCGCAGAGGATGCTGCTGGTGCGGCAGTAGCATCCATGCTCCATCCTCTGCCGATTGCGCCATGCCCGTACGTGGTCTCTGCTGCTTCCGCCCGTGTCGGCGCAGCGGGGCATACCGGCTGGCTGTCTTTCGCATATCGCCTTTTTCCTCTGTCGGGAAGCAGGCTCTTCTTCCGGCATGCAGGGATGAACAGGCAAAGAGAGCATGCGTCAGACGCATGCCCTCTACCTTATACTATATGCGCGTGTCTGGTGCCTGTCATGGTCAGCGGGAAACGCTGTTGCCCATGGCAGACCCTGCCGTTATCCACGCGGAGCAGCGGCAGGAGACGCTTGCGATCGTCATCACCCTAGGGCTGGAAAGGCCACACCGTGGGAATGATGGCCAGCGACAGGGCATAGGCCACAATCTGCCAGGGCAGACCATAGCGTACATAGTCACCGAAGGAATAGTTACCAGGCTTCATGACCAGGGTGTTACTGGGGGTAGCGATGGGCGTCATGAAGCAGGCCGCAGCATTCATGGCAATACCCATGACAAAGGGCAGCGGGCTGAGGTTGAGGCCCAGGGCAATGGGAATGACCAGCGGCACCATGATGGCGGTGGTGGCCGTATTGGACATGATGTTGGTCAGGATGGCCGTGATGAGCAGCAGCATGCAGAAGAGCACATAGGGATCCTGGAAGTAGCTCACCACGAAGTCGGCAATGAGCTTGGCGGCGCCGCTCTTGTTCATGGCAAAGCTCATGGAGAGCATGCCGGCAAACAGCCACACCGTGGTCCAGTCAATGCCGGCCTGGGCCTGCTTGAGGCTCATGCAGCGGGTGATGATGCAGAGCATGGCACCCAGCATGGCGGCGGAGGTCAGGGGCACAAGGCCGGTGGCCATGGCGATGATGACGAAGAAGTAGATGCCACCGGCAATCCACATGCGAATGCCGCCGTCGGGAACTTCCACATCCTTGAGTTCCGCGGTGTCTTCACGCGCCGGCGGCACCAGGAGCTTGGGGAAGAGCATAAACAGAATGGCGCCAACAATGGTCAGCGGCAGGCCATACCAGGCAAATTCAAAGAAGGCGAACTGCCCCCATTCCGGCGCCATTTTGGCCAGAATGCCGTTGGCGACCATGGACGGCGCCTGACCCACCAGAGAAATACAGCCACCGAAGGACGCGGCGTAGGCCGTGGGCAGCAGAATGCGCGAGGGGGACAGATGCGCCTTGCGCGCAATGGAGATAATCATGGGCAGGGTGATGGCCGTCACGCCCGCATTGTTCAGGAAGGCGGACATGAAGGCAATGAGCAGGATGGAGAAGACCAGGAGGCGGGTTTCGCTCTTGCCGGCCTTGTTGATGATGGATGTGGCCACACGCTGGGCAAAGCCCGTGGCAAAGGTGGCTTCGCCAAGCATGAACAGGCCCACGATGGTCAGGATGCTGGTATCACCAAAGCTGATCCAGGCCTCCTTGACGGTAATGACGCCGAACGTGGACAGGGCGCAGGGCACAAGGATGGAGGTTACGGCCAGCGGCAGCCATTCCGTGAAGAAAAGTACGCCGGCGACAATGAGAATGCCAAACGTGATGTACACATGCGGCATATTGATTTCCTGCGGCGTGGCCGGTGCTGCGCTGGCCAGATCAGGAAGCGCAATGGCAACCAGAAGCAGTAAGAGGGACAGCCACTTTTTCATAACCTTCTCCTTGCGTTGGTAATTGTGTCCACATGTCATGAATGGACATGGTTTGTTACATTTGTTGTGATAAAAATGCACAGATCGACTACTGCGGGATCTGCGCTGTCTCTCCCTGAGGTGCGATTATTCGGGGCCATCCCGTATAATCATAAAATGAAATAGCTATAAAATGAACGACATAGAATGCTTTTGTGGGCAGGACACTGCCAGCCGACATTTTCCCGGAACCTTCCCCAAGGTTTGCCCTCCGGGAAAATTGTGCTTCATAGATGTCTCCTTAGGTTATGGTTTGTTTCAAAAAACATATAGAAGGATACAGTTTGTTACACACATAGGGAAAAAAAAACGCACAGACCGCTTCGGGTATTGATCTGATGCACGACATTCATGAGAAGCCCGGCTTTCCGGAGCTTTCATCCAAAGATCAAACAGCCACTGTGTATTTCAATACTCTCTGCGACGCCGGCAGATGTGCTGCCTTGTCCCAGCGGAATCCGAAACCCTTCGGCATTCCCTCTGCTGCTCCCTTTCCCGTACCGAGGTTTTCCCGATACGGGAAAGGGAGGCACATTCTTATCTGTTTACTTGTGTGTCAGGGGCTATTACCATTTCCTACGGATTGAAGGGCCACACCGTGGGAATGATGGCCAGCGACAGGGCATAGGCCACAATCTGCCAGGGCAGACCATAGCGTACGTAGTCACCGAAGGAGTAGTTACCTGGCTTCATGACCAGGGTGTTACTGGGGGTGGCGATGGGCGTCATGAAGCAGGCCGCGGCGTTCATGGCAATACCCATGACGAAGGGCAGCGGGCTGAGGTTGAGGCCCAGGGCAATGGGAATGACCAGCGGCACCATGATGGCGGTGGTGGCCGTATTGGACATGATGTTGGTCAGCACGCCGGTGACGAGCAGCAGCACGCAGAAGAGCATGTAGGGGTCCTGGAAGTAGCCGGTCACGAAGTCGGCGATGAGCTTGGCGGCGCCGCTCTTGTTCATGGCGAAGCTCATGGAGAGCATGCCGGCAAACAGCCACACCGTGGTCCAGTCGATGCCAGCCTGGGCCTGCTTGAGGGTCATGCAGCGGGTGATGATGCAGAGCATGGCGCCCAGCATGGCGGCGGAGGTCAGAGGCACAAGGTCGGTGGCCATGGCAATGATGACGAAGAAGTAGATACCGCCAGCAATCCACATGTGGATGCCGCCGTCGGGCACGTCTTCTTCCTTGAGTTCGGCGGTATCTTCACGCGCCGGGGGAATGAGGAACTTGGGGAAGAGGCCGAAGAGGATGGTGGCGATGATGGTCAGCGGCAGACCGTACCAGGCAAATTCAAAGAAGGCGAACTGGCCCCATTCCGGCGCCATCTTGGCCAGAATGCCGTTGGCGACCATGGACGGAGCCTGACCCACCAGAGAAATACAGCCGCCGAAGGACGCGGCGTAAGCCGTGGGCAGCAGGATGCGCGAGGGAGACATGTGTGCCTTGCGCGCAATGGAAATGAGCATGGGCAGGGTGATGGCCGTCACACCCGCATTGTTCAGGAAGGCGGACATGAAGCCGATGAGCAGGATGGAGAAGACCAGCAGGCGGGTTTCGCTTTTGCCGGCCTTGGAAATGATGATCGTGGCTACGCGCTGGGCAAAGCCTGTGGCGAAGGTGGCTTCACCAAGCATGAACAGGCCCACGATGGTCAGGATGCTGGTATCACCGAAGCTTACCCAGGCTTCCTTGACAGTGATGACGCCAAAAGTGGACAGAGCGCAGGGCACCAGGATGGAGGTTACGGCCAGAGGCAGCCATTCCGTAAAGAAGAGAACACCGGCAACAATAAGAATACCAAACGTAATATACACATGGGTCATATTGATTTCTTGAGGGGCACCCGGCGCGGCGAGGGCCAGATCAGGGAGCGCCACTGCGAGAATGAGTAAAAGGATTGACAGCCAATTTTTCATAAACCTTCTCCTTGGGGTATTGGTTATGCCCCCGGCACGACCGGGGGCATTGGGCACAATATTAGAGGCACAGGGAGATAGAGAGGAAGAGAATGACACAGAGAACAATCTTCCTGAACAGGGCGCTGTCACACCGCTTGTTCATGATGTTGCCAAGGTAGGATCCCAGAAAAACCATGGGAATGGCCGGCAGCACGCTGAGCAGATTATCCCAGGGCAGCAGGTCGATGTAGATGTAGGAGGCTACCTTGTAAATATTTGTTACAAAGAACATGATGACGGTGGTGCCCACGAAGATGCGACGGTCAGGAGCCGCCTTGATGAGGTACAGGGACCACACAATCCCCCCGGCATGGGCCATGACCGTGGAAGCACCACCCAGAAAACCGAAAACATAGGCGCTGGTCTTGCCACTGCCTTCACTAAGGCCCTTGAAGAGGCGCCGCAGGACGACAGCCACGGGAAATTCATGCCACAGCATGCTCAGGGCATAGAGCGAACCGAAAATGCCCACGCACACCCGGAAAACGTGCCCGGGAATTATGGGCAGCAGCACAGCCCCCAGGATCAGACCCGGCACGGCGGAAAACATGATGCGGCGCAGTTCGGGCCAGGCCAGCCACTGGCGCCAGTAGAAACGCAGGCCGAGCACATCCGAGGCCAGCATAAGCGGAGCACCCAGGCCAAGCGCCAGCTTGGCAGGGAATGCAATGGACAGAGTGGGAAGCAAAAAGATGCCGGCACCAACTCCGACGCCTGTCTTGATGATGCCAGAAAAAAAGCCAGCGATAGCAATGACGATGATATCAGAAAGCATGATGGACCCTCCTACAACTGAGAATTTGAGTAGATACAGAGTGCAGCAGTTCTATGTCGATTCCGAGCCAGTTATTTTTGGGGGAGGTATCTGCTTATGGGTCCAAATGAGAGGGGGGGGTCCCATCATGGGCCTGCCGTTATTTTATTCTGCAAAATCCATGCTAGCAGGAGCCGATTTGAGAATTTTTTAACTAAGCCTCTGTTATCCTACAAAAAAAATTGCAAGGTAGGATTGTTCGTTCGTTTGTTGCATATTGTAATATGCTGAATTATAGGTTAATTTGCCCAAATACGGGTAAAAATAGGGAGGAGCCATGCTGCAAGAAGAGACCCTTGGTCTGGATGATCCCGTCCGCGCTGCCGCACAATCCATCCGCCGGCTGTCCGCCATGGTGGGGGGGACCATCGACCGGAGCCAGCTTTTTCTGAATATTTCCCGGGAGTTCAAAAACGCATTTCATTATGACCGGTTCAGTATTTATTTGTATGATGCCAATCGCGAATTTCTGAACGCCTTTGCCAATGCCGACGGCACCATCGTGGAGCGTTTTTCCAATACGCGCATAGCCCAGGATACGGTGGCCTGGCACGTCATCCAGAGCCGCAAGCCCATTGTGGTCAGCGATCTGGCCTCCACCGGCTGGAATGGGGCCACTTCGCTGGCATCGGCCGGCCTCAACGTGTCCATTGCCTTTCCGCTCATTCTTGGGGACAAGGTTATCGGCACGCTGCACGTTTCCTTTGTGGAGCAGCCGGACAATATTGCGGCCATCCAGACCTTTCTGCTGGAGCTGTGTCCGGTGCTGACCATGCTGCTTTTTGTGGTGTTGTCCGATGAACGTGAATTTCGGTCCAAGGCCATGCAGAAGGGCAGCATGTACAGTCCGCCGGAGCAGGGGGACGAGAGCATCCTCCAGCTGGAAAGCCGCCTGCTGGAAACGGGCGACATGGCGCCGGTCATGTCGCTGGCGCGCAAGGTGGCCAAGCTGCACATTCCCGTGCTCATCACCGGTGAAACCGGCACGGGCAAAAGCATGATGGCCCGCTGGCTGCACCGGCACAGTCCGCGCCGGTCCGCACCCTTTATCAAGGTCAACTGTCCTTCCCTGGCGCCGACCCTGTTTGAAAGTGAAATGTTTGGCTATGCCAAGGGGGCCTTTACCGGCGCCCATGCCAAGCGCATCGGGCGTATTGAAATGGCCCAGAACGGCACCCTGTTTCTGGATGAAATCGGGGAACTTTCGCCCGATATGCAAAGCAAACTCCTGCAGGTCATGGAGGAAAGCTGCTTTGAACGCGTGGGCGAGGCCCAGTCCATCAGCGTGGATATTCGCGTGGTGTCCGCCACCAACATTGATCTGAAGGACGCCCTGGACAACGGCCGGCTGCGCCGGGACCTGTTCTATCGTCTGGCGCCCGTGGTTCTGCGCCTGCCCCCCCTGCGGCAGCGCAAGAACGACATTGCCATCATGGTGGAATATTTCACCAAGGTCTTTTCGCGCCAGTGGGACCTGCGTCCCCCCAATCTGTCCAAGCGGGTGCTCAACAGTCTGTATGACCACGACTGGCCGGGGAATATCCGCGAGCTGCGCAACGTGGTGAGCCGCATGCTTCTGCATTCGCTGGACGGGACCGTGACGGATGCCTTTGTGCGCGAGGCGCTGCACGAATGGAAGGAACTGACAGGTGTCCCCACTCCGCGCGAACTGCCGGTGGAACCCTATTCTCCGCCCTTGCAGGCATCTTCGGAAAACCGGGCGCAGGCCCGATGTACGGAATCCAGCGGGCTGTCCTCGCTGGAAGAAAACGAGCGCGCGCACATTCTGGAAGCGCTGCGCCAGACCGGGGGGCGGGTATCCGGCCCGCGCGGCGCAGCTGCCCTGCTGGGTATTCCCCGCTCCACCCTGCAGCACAAGCTGCACAAGCTGGGTATCACGCCGTAGGGGCGGCCGGCATGTTCTCCGGGCAACGGCATTGCTCCGGGGTGCGGCATGGCCGCCGCGAGATTGCCTGAAGGGGCTGCGGCAGAGGATGCCGGCGATGGCCGATGTCATGAAAAAGGGCATTTCCCGCCACGGGAAATGCCCTTTCTGGTGTTCGGTAAGGGGAATTGGGGATCAGCTTGCCTGCCGGGTCCCAAAGCCCGGAATGTAGTAGCGCTTTTCCAGCCAGTGCAGCAGCCAGGTGGCCAGAGAGACCATGACAAGATAGTAGGCGCCCACGGCCAGGAACACTTCGGTAAAACGGAAGGTATCCGAGGCCAGGACCTTGCCCTCGCCCATGAGTTCCATGCAGGTAACCAGATAGGCCAAGGAGCTGTACTTGATAAGATAGATGATTTCATTGCCGCAGCCGGGCAGGGCGCGGCGGGCGGCCTGGGGAACCACAATCCAGATGACGGTCTGCAGGGTGCTCATGCCCAGGGCCTGCGCCGCCCGGATCTGTCCCTGCCGGATGGAAAGCAGGGCGCCCCGGACATATTCGGACTGGTAGGCGCCGCTGCACAGGGTGAAGCTCAGCAGGGACGCACCGTACGGCTCAAAATAGATGCCCAGCTTGGGCAGGGCAAAGTAGATCATCATGAGCTGCACGGCCAGCGGCACCCCTCGGATGATGGCGGTAAAGCCGTCGCCCAGGCGGCGCACCAGCGGCGAACCGAAAACCCGCAGGCAGCCCAGCACAATGCCGCCCAGAAACCCCAGGATGCTCGACGGCACGATGAGGGCTATGCTGACCAGGAGGCCGCGGTTGAGGGCGGGCAGCAGCTCCTGACTCACGAAGGCCGGATCAAACACGCTAGGCTCCCCCCATTTCCAGCAGCCGGGTGCAGAAATCGCGGGTGCGCGTACCACTGCCTTCGGCCAGCAGCACGTCGGGAGCGCCCTGTTCGATGATGACGCCCTGTTCCATGAACAGGATTTCGTGGGCCAGGGCGCGGGCAAAGTCCATCTGATGGGTTGCCATGAGCATGGTCATGCCGCCGCTGGCCAGGTCCTTGATGACGGCCAGCACTTCACCCACCAGCTCGGGGTCCAGGGCAGAGGTGGGTTCGTCCAGCAGAATGACCTTGGGGTCCATGGCCAGCGCCCGGGCAATGGCCACGCGCTGCTTTTGTCCGCCTGACAGCTGGGCCGGATACAGGGCCGCACGCCGGGCCATGCCCACGCGCCCCAGCTCTTCCTGGGCGCGACGCCGGGCATCCTGACGGCTCATGCCGCGCACCTTGCACAGGGCAATGGCCACATTGGCCTCGGCGGTCAGGTGGTCAAACAGATTGAAATCCTGAAAAATCATGCCGACCTGGGCGCGAAAGTCGCAGAGTGCGCGCTTGTCCTGCCGGTCAAGCACCTTGCCTTCCAGGGAAATTTTCCCGCTGTCAGGCGGAATAAGACAGTTGATGCACTGCAGCAGGGTGCTTTTTCCCGCTCCGGACGGGCCGATGAGCACCTTGAGTTCCCCGCGGGCGATGGAAAGGCTGCAATCCTGCAGAATGGGCCGGCCGCCCAGGTTCTTGGAAAGATGGGATACCTGTAATACGCATTCGCTCATAGCTTACCCCGCAGCTCCCATGCCGTCCATGCCGCTGGTGGAGTAGCCGGGTATCCGCACCCGATTTTCCAGTGCGCGCAAAAGCTTCAGCACCACGAGCGTGAGTAGGAAGTAGATGATGCCGGCAAGGGCAAAGAGGGCCAGATGTTCATGCGTCCGCTGGGCCACGGCCGTGGCACGGGACATGATTTCCTGCGTGCCCAGCACGTAGCAGACGGCCGAGTCCTTGAGCAGGATGGAAAATTCGTTGGCCCAGCCGGGAATGGAAAGACGCAGGGCCTGGGGCAGGATGATGGTGCGTATGGCTGTGCCGTCGGTCATGCCCAGGGCGCGGGCGGCACGCAGCTGCCCCTGGGGCAGGCTTTCGATGGCGCCGCGGAAAATCTGTGACTGATAGGCCGTGCTGATGCAGCCCATGACGATGCAGGATGCCAGAAAGGGGGGCAGGGTCAGCCCCGCATTGAGACAGAGGCCGTAGCTGAGAAAGAGAAGCACAAGAATGGGAACGCCGCGGAAAAACCAGACATACAGCCCGATGAGGAAGCGCAGCACCGGTCCGCCATAGGCCTGGCCCACGGCCATGGGCACGCCCAGAACAAGGCCCATGCTCAGTGCCAGGGCAACGGCGGAAACCGTTGTCAGCGTTCCCCCCAGGATAAAGGGGAGGGCGTCCCAGATGACCTGCAAAGAATTCATGTATCGCCGTCGGGTAAGAGTGCAGCGCCAGATGGCGCAAACAAGGTTCGGGCCGCCGCAGCTGCGGCGGCCCTGCCGTCATGTCGGAAGCGGCGCGGGCCGCTCCGTTTTACTTCTTGAGGTACTTGGCCTGGAGTTCCTGCCAGTAGGGATCGGCCTTCAGCTTGCGGTAGCCTTCTTCAATGAGGGCGCGCAGTTCCTTGTCGCCCTTGCGGATGGCCACGCCGAACTGGTCGGGTTCACCGTGGGTGCCGGCCTTCTTCACGGCCTTGCCCTTGGCGATGGAGTCATCGGCGGGCAGCTGGTCCATGAGGGCGGCATCAATGCGGCCATTGAGCAGGTCTTCCACAGCCAGGGGGCAGGATTCATAGAAACGCAGTTCAAAGGGATAGCCCTTTTCCTTCTGTTCCTGCTTGATGGCATCGGCTTCGGAGGTGCCGCGCTGCACGCCGAGCTTGATCTTCTTGCTCAGGATGTCAGCGGGCGTCAGCTTGGAATCGTTCCTGACCAGGAAAACGCGGGAAACCGTCCAGTAAGGTTCGGTGAAGTCCACCATCTGGCGGCGCTTTTCGGTGATGCTCATGCCGGAAGCGATCATGTCGATCTGCTTGTTGGCCAGCGCGGGCACAATGCCGTCCCAGGCCACGGCCTTGTGTTCGACCTTGAAGCCCATGGTTTTGGCAATCCAGTTGATGGAGTCCACATCGAAGCCGGCGGGCTTGCCCGTCTTTTCGTCAATGTAGCCAAAGGGCGGATAGTTGGCGTCAATGCCGTTCACATAGGTTTTGGCAAAGGCAGGCACGGCAGCCAGCAGCCCCAGCAGCAGCGTGCAGACAAAGAGCTTTTTCATGATCGTCCTCTCACTCTTGGAAAATATGATTGCCGCCGGATGACAGCAGTATCGAACATCAGTAGCAGATGCCGCCGGAAGGCGCAAGCCCTTGCCCTTGTCCCTTGCCATGCTGGGCGGAAAAGGCTACGTTCTGTGGCCCCAAATGGAAGAAATGTGCCATGTATCATGAATCCCCCCTCACGTTTTTTCTGCGCAGCATCGGTCTGCCGCCGCAGCAGCTTCTGCTCTGCATGGGCGATACGCTGACCCTGGTGCTTGTTTCCACGCTGGCCCTGTGTCTGCGTGCCCTGTTCGGCAACGTGAATATGGACATGTATATCTGGATGCTGCCCATTATTCTTTGCCTCACGCCGCTGCTGGGCTTTCTGTTCGGCCTGTACCAGACGCTGCCCCTGCCGCCGCATCGCGAGCTGCGCTCGCTGTGCCTGACCAGCAGCCTGGTCTTCGGCCTGCTGCTGCTCTATCTGTTCATGAGCAAGAGCAGCGGCAGCTATTCGCGCCTTGCCATTCTGGGCGCCTGGCTGCTTTCCCTGCTGGCGCTGCCCTGCTGGCGCTATGCCTGCCGGCGTCTGCTCTGTCGTGCCCGCTGGTGGGGCGCCCCGCTCATCATTCTGGACCAGAGCCGGCGCGGCAAGGATTTCTGGCATTACCTGCGCCGCAATCCCCAGTACGGCTTGTCGCCGCGGCATATCCTGTCCCTGCCCCGTGAACGGAATGCGCTGGTGGCGGTGCTGTCCGACAGGGCGCGCCGCACCCCCAATGCCATTGCCCTGTTTCTGCAATCCAACGACAGAACCAGTATCGAATATCTGGCACACATCAACCGATTTTTCAGCAAGACGCTGGTGGTGCCGCACTTTGGCGGCCAGTTTCAGCATTTCTGGCTCACGCCCTGTGATCTGGGCCTGCACACCGGCCTGCTGCTGCGCCAGAATCTGCGCAGCCGCTGGCGGCAGCGGCTCAAGCGGCTGGTGGACATGAGCATCTGCGTGCCGCTGGCGGCGCTGCTGCTCTTGCCCGGCCTGCTGCTGGGTCTGGCCATACGTCTGGACAGTCCCGGTCCGGCCCTGTACCGGCAGCGTCGTCTGGGCAAGGGCGGCCGGACCATCTTCATCTACAAGTTCCGCACCATGGTCAGCAATGCGGATGCGGTGCTGCACGACTATCTGGAAACGCAGCCGGAACTGCGCGCAGAATGGGAAAGGGACCAGAAGCTGCGCCATGATCCCCGGATCACCCGCATGGGACGCTTTCTGCGCAAGACCAGCCTGGACGAGCTGCCGCAGCTGCTCAATGTGCTGCGCGGCGAAATGAGCCTGGTGGGACCGCGCCCCATTGTGGACAGCGAGAAGGAAAAGTACGGCCTTGTCTACGAAAACTACTGCCGTGTGCGTCCTGGCATCACCGGCCTGTGGCAGGTTTCCGGTCGCAACAATACCACCTATGAGGAGCGGGTCTCCATGGATAATTATTATGTGACCAACTGGTCCGTGTGGATGGATCTCTGGATTCTGGGCAAGACGCCGCTGGTGGTGCTGACCGGCTACGGCGCCTATTGAGCGGCTTGCACGACACGCCCTGCCGGCGGTTCTGCTGTCTCCCGGAGGCAGCGGAACCGCTTTTTTTTTCAGCGCCCGGCTGCGGGATCGGACAGTTCGGGCAGGGCACCGCCGGCCACGGCCCAGAGATAGAGGGAGGCTGTGCTGCCGTAGGGAGAAAAGCGGCGTCGGTAGCGTTCAAAGCGTGTTCTGTCCACCTCCCGGTGGCGATAGAGCATGCGCAGGCCGCGCCGTATGCCGAGGTCGTCGTAGCTGAAGATATTCTGCCGTTGCAGGGAAAAGAGCATGAGCATTTCCGCAGTCCAGACGCCCACACCGTGCAGGCGGCAGAGGGTGTGACAGACCTGGCTGTCGTCCATGCGGCGCAGAGCGTCCACGTCCAGACTGCCCTGGACAATGGCCTGTGCCGCCTGGCGGATGAAGTCTTCCTTGCGGCTGGAAAGTCCCAGTGCCCGCAGGCTGCCGTGGGGCAGGGCCAGCACGCCGGCCGGTGTCACCTGCCCCAGCAGGCGCTCCACCCGCTGCCAGAGGGTGCGCTGCACGGCGGTGGAAACCTGCTGCCCCACAATGCTGTGCACCAGGGCGGCAAAGAAGTCGGGCATCACTTCCCGTTGCAGCGGGCCAAGGCGGGCTATGACACGGGCCAGCCGTTTGTCCCGCCGGGAAAGACAGGTCAGGGCCTGTGGCGCAAGAGGAAAAAAGGGCATTGTGGTTTCACCGTATCAGGATGTGCTGCCGCTAGGGCACATGACAGGTGCCCCTTCTTTATACATGCGGGGCAGGGTCCGGCGGCGGCACGGGGCCAGTGTGGGACCTCCCCGTGCCAGAGCGCGCATGGCTGCCGCAGCAGGACGCCGTCATGGGGCGATGCTCCCGAATCGGGGCAGCATGGGCACGGCAGCATGCCGCCAGCCCGCACAGGCCGCGCCGGGGCCGCGACAGGGGGCATGCAACAGGGGCACGACAGCGGCAGCCCGCAGCGGCTCTGCCGCGCGAACGGCCTGCCAGCTTCCCCCGGCGGTACTGCCTGCGGGCAGGCTCTAGACGCGCATCATGCCGGTCAGCATGGCCGGATCAAGGGCATCAGCCGCAGGGGCCGACGGGTCTTCCGCCCCGTCGCAGGCCAGGCAGACTTCCTGCCAGTGGGCGGCCACGCTGACGAAATTGCCCACCCAGACCCCTATATTGGCGTCATGAAGCGTGGAGAGCGGCAGCACTCCCTGCAGGGTCACGCCCGTATCCTCACGCGCTGCCAGGGTAAAGCCCTGGGTCCGGTGAAAGAAGGTATTGGCATCCAGCAGCCGGGCATACAGGGCGTCCCGTTTACGGGCGGGCAGGGGAGCCACCACGGTAAAGATCATGATCTGTTCCCCAAGACAGCGCAGGCTGACTTCAAAGTCGTCAAGCACCAGAAGGCAGGAGTCATCGTCGCGCGTACTGATGCCGGGCAGGTTCAGTTCCCTGGCCAGGGCGGCCAGCAGGCTGGTAAAGGCGGGATTCATGGTGGTCAGGCTCCTTTATGAAGGATGGTATCAGGCGTTCTGCGGCTGGCGGGCCTGTATGCGGCAGGCCGTGAGCACGCCCTGTCCGTCCGGGGTGATGGTATAGGTAAAGTCCGCATCCATGCGGGACTGGAGCGGCGTGTGATAGCGCATGGTCACATTGCCGTTGACTTCGCGGCGAACGTCGATATCCAGCGGCGAATGCTCGTCCTGGAGGACGCCGGTTATCTGGCTGACGGAGCGCATGAGGAAGGCTCCCGCCTGCCCCATGTTGAGGATGACCTGGCGGGCCTGGACATCATTGCCGCCGCAGAGCTGCCGTGCCCGGGTAGCCAGATTGGCTGACATGGAGGAAGGCTTGCCCGCATCGAAGTTCTGGCGGTCTTCAGGCGTCATGTTGCCTGTGGCCTGAATGTACACCGTCCCCACGGCGTCCGCGGGAACGCCGTAGCCGCCAAAGCTGATGGTGGGCGAATAGCCGGGCACAGCATACTGGGTGCCGCGTCGGCAAAGGTCAATGGCAAGCATATTTTCCACTTGCTGCATATCGCCCAGCCGCGTCAGCTCCGTGAGCCGTGGCGGAATGGCAAAGTCCCGGAAGGTCAGCGGCATGGGATTGCCCACGCTGGCCAGGGCCGTTTCCAGCGATACGCCGGCACAGAGCAGCAGCATGCCGTTGAAGGCCTTGGCGGGATCAGCCGAGCGTGCCATGAACATATCCTGGAGCTTGTTGCTCATGGCCCAGTTGAAGTCGGGCTGATCGGCATCGGCCAGATTCTGCGGCATGGCTTCATGAAAGCAGCCCTGCCACAGGGTTTCACGGCTGAGAGGCCCCTGGGGCTGCTGGTTGCGCATTTCCGGCAGGCGCTGCATGGCTGTCATCAAAAGGCCGAGATTGCCCTTTACTTGCAGCTGGGAGGCCAGCATGGCCATGTCCACCGCATGCTCGTGCGGAACAACGCTCATGGCATCTCTGAGCGTGGCGTCCTGTAACGCAGCCTTGTCATAGGCAGCGGCAAAGCATTGCAGGGGGAGCGGGTCCGCAGAGGAAAGCTCCTGGAAGAGGGCGGCAGGGGTGATCTGTCGTCCGCTGGCGCTTTCTTCCTCCAGCATCCTGTCCATAAGCTGTCCCAGCTGATTCTTGATGTCGCCCGCAATGCCCAGCTTGGCGGCGCAGGCATCCAGTGCGCTGTCGCGATTGATCTGCGGGTCAATGCCACAGCGCAGATAGTCCGCCGGGTGGGATTGCAGGGTCTGCATGCTCACGGTCTGGGCCAGGTCCGTATAGGTCAGGAGCTTCTGCGAGCCGGCGGCCAGCTGGGTGATGGCCCGCTCGAAACTTTGCCGCAGGGCCGGCGAGGGCTGAAGATGGTTGGCCGTGCAGAACTGGTCCAGGGCATGGTCCAGAGTGCGGGTGTCCCCCTGGACAGGGCTACCCAGCAGAAAGTGTCGCGCCAGGTCGGCATTGGCCCGGCTCATCTCCTGGGAGAGGGTGGCCGCCTGTTGCAGAATATCACGGGCATTGCGTGCCTTGAGCGATCGGCCATGCTCTCTCACGGTGCGCAGCTGGGGCGACAGGGAGTCGGCAATGGTATCGCCATAGGTGGCGCGGATGGAGCCAAGAAAGGCTTCGGCCGAGGCCCGGCAGGTGGCCTTGCTGGTAAAAAGGCTGCCGAACCTGCCCACGGTCTTGAACGTGCCGTCCTGATTGGCAACAATTCTGTCATGCTTGCCGGCAACGTTCATCATCTGGGTCAGAGAGGCAACACTGTTGTCAATGGAGCGGACCATGGTTTTCCTCCAGAAAGGCCTCGCAGGGGCTTTTGCAGCGCGGCACGGCGTGCCGGCGGGAGTGGAAGAAGCTGGCAGCGGGAAACGGGCGGGCCGTTGTGCGGCGTTCGGCCTGTTTCTTCGCAGACCAGACGGAATGTCTTGTCTTTACCCCTGCAAACCGCATGCCATGCTGACCCGGCACAGGGATGCCGCCCCGGAGCAGACGCCGGCCTACTGCCCGGCGATGTTCGGTACGGGAAGAGGGCTTGCGGCAAAGGACCTGCCGGAGGGGAAAGCCGCGGGGAACAGGGAACGCCGGGGCGGCCTGTTCCCCGCAGGGGATCAGTTCTTCAGGCTGTGGATGGGCGCCGGAATGCGGCCGCCAAGGCCGATGAAGGCCGTGGCATCGCCGCGCGGTACGGGAATGATGGCTGCCTTGCCCAGCAGACCGCCGAAGGAGACTTCCTCGCCCACACCCTTGCCGGGCACGGGGATGACGCGCACGGCCGTGGTCTTGTGATTGATCATGCCGATGGCCATTTCATCGGCAATGATGCCCGAGATGCTGGCTGCGGGCGTATCGCCGGGGATGGCGATCATGTCCAGCCCCACGGAGCAGACGCTGGTCATGGCTTCCAGCTTTTCAAGGCTGAGCAGGCCGGAGGTGGCCGCAGCCTCGATGCTGGAGTCTTCGGAAACGGGGATGAAGGCGCCGGACAGGCCGCCCACGGAGGAGGAGGCAAAGGCGCCGCCCTTTTTCACCGCATCATTGAGCATGGCCAGCACCGCCGTGGTGCCGGGGGCGCCGATGCTGGAAAGTCCCACGGACTGGAAGATTTCCCCCACGCTGTCGCCCACGGCCGGCGTGGGCGCCAGGGAAAGGTCCGCCACGCCAAAGGGCAGGTTGAGGCGATGGGCCACCTCGGTACCGATCATTTCGCCCACGCGGGTCACCTTGTAGGCCGTGCGCTTGATGACTTCGGCCACATCCAGCAGGGTCATGGGCTGGCCGCGTTCGTTGCGGCCGTGTTCCAGGGCGCGGTCAATGGCCTTCTTGACCACGCCGGGGCCGGAGACACCCACATTGATGACCACGTCGGGTTCGCCCACGCCCAGATAGGCCCCGGCCATGAAGGGCACATCCTGCGGAATGTTGGCAAAGACCACCAGCTTGGCGCAGCCGATGCCGCCGCGGTCGCGGGTGGCTTCCGCCACCTTCAGAATCTGCTGTCCCATGAGGGCCACGGCGTCCATGTTGATGCCGCTGCGGGACGAGGCCACGTTGATGGAGGAGCAGATGCGGTCCGTGCAGGCCAGGGCTTCGGGCAGGGCTTCGATGAGGGCGCGGTCGCCCCGGGCAAAGCCCTTTTCCACCAGGGCGGAAAAGCCGCCCAGAAAGTCCACGCCGGCGTCCTTGGCCGCCTCGTCCAGGGCACGGCAGATGCGCACCATGCCGTCCGGGCCGAAGGGGGCGCCCACCACGGCAATGGGGCTGACACTGATGCGCTTGTTGACCACCGGAATGCCGTACTTGTCGCCCACCTCGTCGCAGACGCTCACCAGCTGGGCGGCGTAGCGGCGCAGTTTGGCGCGTACATTGTCGGTGAACAGGCCCAGGTCATGGCTCACGCAGTCAAAAAGACTCACGCCCAGCGTGACGGTGCGCACATCCAGGTGTTCGTTGCGGAGCATGTTCAGGGTACTGGTGACTTCGCGTTCGGAAAGCATGGTATCTCCCACGGGGCGTCATAAGGACGCCGCTGGTTTCTGTTGTCTGTGTGGAGCCGTGCGGGCTGGCGCTACCACACAAAGGGGGAAAGGTCCCGCATGGCCTGATGCATCCCCGCTGCGGCGCCGGGCGGGCTGCCGCTGACGCAGATGAGCAGGCAGAGCGCCCGGCCGTCAGCGGCCAGGGCCAGATGATGGTCCGCATCGGCTTTCCAGTGCTGCCCCTCCCGGAAGAGGTCTCCCCAGAGGGTCGTCATGACGGCATGCAGGCTTGCTGCATCCAGCCAGGCTTCGCTGCGGGGCAGAATGGTCACGAGCAGTTTTTCCCGACGGTCTCCCACGGTCACGGTGCGAAAATAGGCGGTGCAGCCCAGTTCCTCGGCCTTGGTCCGCCCCTCGGGAGAAAAGCTGCCCAGATAGCGGGACGGGGCCGCCGGCGCCGCCAGCAGCGCTTCGGGGATGGCAAAGCGGCCGGCCAGGGCCGCCAGCATGGGGGCTGCCTCCTGCCGGCGCAGCGTGCCCAGAGCACTGTCCGCCGTCAGGGTGAACAGGGCCGCTTCCGTGCCATGTCTGCCGGGCGCGAGCAGCACAAGGGCCTGTGCGCTGCTGTGTACCTGCGCCTGGTCCATGCGGCGCCAGCCGTCGGGAAGGCGGCGGCTGTCAGGGGCCGCGGCAGGGCAGACCGTGAGGCGAAACTGTCCGTCCGTCCGGCCGTAGCGCCGGCAGTTCCGGGGCAGATCGCCGGCCGGCTCCGTCTGCCAGCCCGCCGGTGGCGTCACATCCAGCGCCGAAAGCTGCTTCGGGGCGCCAGGGGCCGCGTCCGGGACTGCGGTGCCCGCCGGGACGGCCCGCCCCGGGCCGGGCAGCAACAGGCCCAGAAACAGCCCCAGAAGCAGGCCCGGCAGCAGCGGAACAGCATGCCGCATGCGCGTGCTCTAGAAGGGCGCCACGCGGTGCACGGCCTCGAAAATATCGCGGTGCTGCACGCTGACACGCAGGTCGTGATTGCGGCCCTCCACCACCAGTTCGCGGCGCAGGCGGCCCAGGTCCACATCCTCCGGCACCATGACCTCAAAGACAAAGAGGGCATGCTGGCTGCCCCCCTCGCCCAGAATGGCCTTGAGGCTTTCGATATTGATGCTGTGCTGGGCAAAGATGCGGCTCATGGCCGCGATCTGTCCGGGATGGTCCGGGCCGTCGGCCGAGACCACAAAGGGCTGGCAGGCAATGCCCGTGCCCCATTGGCCTTCCACGGCCGGACGCACCAGGACGGAAAGGTCCAGGCCGGCGTCCTTCAGGCCGGCGAGCATGCGCTGGCGCAGGTCCTCCTGCTCGAGGTCTTCCGGGGCCAGCACAATGAAGATGGCGGCAAATTCTCCGCAGAGAATGGTCTGCGTCACTTCCACGATGTTGCAGCCGCTCTGGCCGAGAATCTGGCTGACGGTCGATACGGCGCCGGGGCAGTCCCGGCCCAGAAAGGAAATGGTCAGTTTTTTCATGTGATCCTCTGATAAATGATGGAAACAGGGACACTATGGCGTATAGACTCGATAAAGACAAGCGTACACACGGCCTGCCGGGCCGCAGAAGACGCCGTTGGCAGGGGACAGCCCCGTTCCGGCCGGCCGGACGCACGCCTTGACGGATGCCTGGCCTTGGACTAGGCTGCTGCTTCATTTATTCTGACGCGAGTTCTGCCCGCCTGTTGAGGAGATGTGCTGTGGAAGAGAGGGAAAAGAGCCTTCGCAAGCCGAAGGTCAAGCTGAACACCAAGTCTGCCCATGCGGCCTATTTCATGCCCATGCTTGAAGGTCTCGCCAGCCGTGACGACCTGAACGAGGTGGTGAAAAACCGCGTGGTCAAAGCCTGTGACCTGCTGGACGCCGGCGTGCCGCTTTTTCCCAATGATTTCCGCAAGGAACACGCCGTCATTGAAGTGCTGGACCGCTTCGGCTCCCTGGAAGGGGAGGCTCTGGACAGAAGCGGGGATGTCTTTGCCCTGGCCGGCCGCATTGTTTCGCTGCGCAGTTTCGGCAAGGTGGTCTTCTTTCATCTCCAGGATCAGACGGGGCGCATCCAGTGCTATGCCAGCCGTCAGGAGCTGCCGGAAGAGGTCTTTCTGGTGGTGCGCAAGCTGGATGTGGGCGACATTGTGGGGGTGTCCGGGCATCTGTTCCGCACCAAGACCGGCGAGCTGACCATCTCCTGTCGTCAGCTCAAGCTCATCACGCGCTCCATGCGGCCCCTGCCGGAAAAGTATCACGGCCTCAAGGACATGGAAACGCGCTATCGCCAGCGCTATGTGGACCTGACCGTCAATGAGCGCGCGCGGGACATTTTCCGCAAGCGCAGCCTCATTGTCAGCGAGTTCCGCAATTTCCTGCAGGAAAAGGGCTTCATGGAAGTGGAAACGCCCATGATGCAGCCCCTGCCCGGCGGTGCCACGGCGCGGCCCTTCATTACCCATCACAATGCCCTGGACTTGCAGCTCTACATGCGCATCGCGCCGGAACTGTACCTCAAGCGGCTGCTGGTGGGCGGTTTTGAAAAGGTTTTTGAACTGAGCCGCAACTTCCGCAATGAAGGCATTGATACCCGCCACAATCCCGAATTCACCATGTGCGAATTCTACTGGGCCTATGCCACCTTCCACGATCTCATGGATCTGACCGAAGAGCTGTTTTCCCGCCTGGCCCAGAAGGTCTGCGGCAGCACCATCATCACCTATCAGGGCCAGGAAATCGACCTGACTCCCGGCCACTGGAAGCGCATGACCTTCCACGAGTCGCTGGAACAGGTGGGTGGTCACAGCCCCGCATTCTATACCGATTACGGCAAGGTCAAGGCCTACCTCAAGGAGCACGGCGAAAAGGTGGCCGAGGGCGAGGAGCTGGGCAAGATGCAGGCCAAGCTCTTTGACCTTGACGTGGAGGAAAAGCTCATCCAGCCCCATTTCATCTATCACTACCCCACGGCCATTTCGCCCCTGTCGCGCCGCAATGACCAGAACCCGGACATTACCGACCGCTTCGAGCTGTTCATGACCGGTCGGGAAATGGCCAATGCCTTTTCGGAACTCAATGACCCCATGGATCAGCGCAGCCGCTTCGAGGCGCAGGTGCGCGAAAAGGAAGCCGGGGACGACGAGGCCCACTGCATGGACGAAGATTATCTGCGTGCCCTGGAATACGGCATGCCGCCTGCGGCGGGGCAGGGCGTGGGCATCGACCGCCTGGTCATGCTGCTTACGGACTGTGCCTCCATCCGCGAGGTCATTCTCTTTCCGCTGCTGCGGCCGGAGTACTAGGCGACGATGGCATCCTCCTTTGCCCTTTTCGTGGCGCGCCGTTACCTCTTTTCGCGCCGCAAGCAGACCTTCATTTCCGTCATCTCCGTCATGTCCATTCTGGGCGTGGCCCTGGGAGTGGGGGCGCTGGTGGTGGTGCTGGGGGTCTACAACGGTCTGAC